>NZ_JBQSVP010000005.1:0-68667 GCF_052376345.1 Psychrobacter sp. AOP5-GZ1-6
AGCGGGTGTTTTCAATCTTAAATAAATCAATTAGTCGACGTTTAAATAACCTTTAAGCAAAGGCTTTTAAACGATTGCGGCCATTGATTACGGCTTGTTTGACTTGGTTCGGCGCAGTGCCACCTAGATGGTCACGCGCTGCTAATGAGCCTTCTAGCGTTAGGTAATCAAATACATCATCGCCGATAGCATCACTGAACTGTTGGAGCTGTGCCAGTGACAAATCGCTCAAATCGACACCTTCGTTGATGCCCAAAGCCACAGCATTACCGACCACTTCATGAGCGTCACGGAAAGCCACGCCGTTGCGTACTAGATAATCAGCCAAATCAGTCGCGGTTGCGTAGCCCTTCATGGTGGCCGCACGCATGCTTTCTTTATTTGGCGTGATGTTTGGTAGCATATCAGCAAAGGCGAGAAGTGAGCCAGTCAATGTATCAACACAATCAAAAAGCGGCTCTTTGTCCTCTTGGTTGTCTTTGTTATAGGCCAGTGGCTGGCTCTTCATCAGGCTAAGCAGTGTCATAAGTTGACCGAAAACACGTGCCGCTTTACCGCGTACCAATTCAGGGACGTCGGGGTTTTTCTTTTGTGGCATGATTGATGAACCCGTACAGAAACGATCTGGAATCTGCACAAAGTTAAACTGGGCTGACATCCACAGAATAATCTCTTCACTCATGCGTGACATATGCATCATGAGAATAGACGCGGCAGAGGTAAATTCAATGGCAAAGTCACGATCTGATACGGCATCAAGTGAGTTTTGGCAAATACCATCGAAACCAAGCAACTCAGCAGTAATAGTACGGTCGATTGGGAACGTAGTACCAGCAAGAGCAGCGCTACCCAGTGGCATTTGATTGATACGGCGGCGTGCGTCGACCAGACGCTCGGTATCACGATATAACATCTCAAACCATGCCATGACGTGGTGACCAAAGCTTACAGGCTGAGCGGTTTGCAAATGGGTAAAACCTGGCATGATCGTATCAGTATGTTGCTCAGCCAGATCAAGTAGCCCGCTCTGTAGACGTACTAATAAGGCGATGATGTTATCTACCTCTTCACGTAACCAAAGACGAATATCGGTGGCCACCTGATCGTTGCGGCTTCGGCCTGTATGCAGTTTTTTACCAACTGCACCGATCACGTCAGTGAGGCGAGATTCAACGTTCATATGTACGTCTTCAAGTGCGATTGACCAGTTAAACTCACCGGCTTCGATCTCGCGTAATACTTGCTGTAGACCATCAATGATGGTGGCAACTTCATCAGACGTTAAGATTTCACACTTTTCAAGCATAGTCGCGTGTGCGATTGAGCCTTGAATGTCGTGACGTGCAAAGCGTTGATCAAAGCCGACAGAGGCGGTAAAGGCGGCAACGAAACTGTCCGTCGCTTCACTAAAGCGACCACCCCACATCTGTTGACCCTCACTGTTGGTAGGGGTTTTATTTGTTTTGGAAACATCTGTGTTAGAATTAGAGACAGATGCGGTTACATTTGATTCGGGATTACTAGGGTTTGAAGAATTGGCGTTCATATCGGTACAAGACAAGTCAAGAGAATAAGAGCTCAAGTATAGCAAAGGATGAGGTTGCCTTACTAGCGGAGCGCTTAGAGTTTTTTATACCTAAGCTCATGGAAACCATGAAACCTTGGCAATGGCTGCTATATATATTTTTTTGGTCACTGTTTCTTACGGTGGTGCGTCGTTATGATATTGCAACTTGGTCGGACTTTTTAATTCAATTTATGTGCGCGGCGCTTCAAAACATACTTAGTATTATGCCATCGTTATATATTATAGATTATCTGCGACCAGTCTTCAAAAGCATGAATATACCTAAAGTCAGTCTGTATGTCGTGGCCTTGCTTATGACGGCTAGTGCTATTTCAATAGCTTTGGTTCAGCTCATTACGATTAATATGGGTTGGTCTGAATATAATAGTCAAACATTTATTTTAGCCATCGTGTTTGATACCTTGATTGGCGGTGGCTTTACCCTAGTATTTTTACTGTATTTTTTACGTCGCTATCGTGAGGTGAATGCCCTAAAACAGTCATTCGAACAAAAATTAAGTGCCCAAAATGATGTGATTAAAGCGCGTCTGTCCCCGCATTTTTTCTTTAATACCATTAATACGCTTGTGTCACTTATCGAATCCAATCCTCCACGAGCTTCCGCTTTATTACAGAACGTTTCTGCACTATTTCGTGCTAGCTTTAATGGCGCAAGAGAGATTAGCTTCGAAGAAGAGATAGCTCTTTGTGAGCATTATTTGGCGATCGAGTCGAGCCGTTTGGCAGATAAGCTTGAAGTGAGCTGGCACCTGCCTGACGAAGATATTATGTATGATATGGTCGTCACGGCCCTAACCTTACAAAGCATATTGGAGCGCATGCTACTAAATGTGGTTGAGCTGACGACCGAAGTTGTTTATATCAAGATTAACGTAACGTGGGAGATGCATCGAGTAGCAATTGTGATAAGTGTTGACTTACCCAAAAAAACGCTGATTATTAACCATGATTTACGCCAAAACATGAATTTTTACATTCAAGCTGAGCGTTTACGTTCTTACTTTGGTCAAAGCGCTGATATTAAAAGTACCGTTACCAATACTCAAATTATTACTATCATTGACTATCCTCTCCAAGATGTCAGCTTATGATATTTTTTATGACTTGTTTTAGCTCTATATCTTTTAGTGAATAAGGCTTGGCATACTTATTGCATTATACTTAATGTCTATATTATTGTTTTAACTTGTATTTATATAAGGCAAAGATTCATTATGTTTAACCATTGGTGATTAAACATAACGAGTACGATGTAAAGTAATAACAGTAGACCAGATCTGTTATCATCCACATTTTATCGATTATTGTAGAGTTAATTTCTTTTATTTATAACTGTATTTAATATAATAATGCTAGGTAAGTGACGATGAATGATAATATGTATGTGACATCTATTAAAATATCCAGTTTGTCTCAAGATGGGAGTTTAAATGCGTATTGTAGTTTGTGATGATGAGCCACTAGCACGTGAGCGTTTGGTCCGCATTGTAAAAGAATCAGGTCATCAGGTGGTTGCTCAAGCAACAACAGGTACGGAAGCCATTATCGCCGTCAAAACTGAGCAGCCTGATATTATATTGTTAGATATTCGTATGCCTGAGATGGATGGAGTTCGCTGCGCGCAAGAGCTTGCGAGACTTGAACATCCGCCAGCGATTATATTCGTCACCGCTTATGATCATTATGCGATTGCAGCGCTAAAGGCCAATGCTATTGGTTATTTATTGAAACCAGCCAATAAAGACGAGTTGATAGAGGCGCTCGACAAAGCAAAAAATCTAAATGCGGCCCAATTGAATGAAATTCGTAAGCTCGAAGACCCAACTACGCGGCCAGTACGTGAGCATATCGCTGCTCGTACCCACCGAGGCGTTGAACTGATCAAAATCAAAGATATTTATTATTTTACTGCTGACCAAAAGTATGTCAAAGTACGCCACAAGGGCGGTATTGTACTTATTGATGAGACACTCAAAGAGCTGGAACAAGAGTTTGAAGATCGTTTATTTCGGGTGCATCGTAATGCCATTATCAACCTTAGCTATTTAGACTACTTAGAAACCTTGGATGCGGGGCAGTATCAGATACGCTTTAAAGGTATCGATGAAACATTGGCAGTGGGCCGTCGTCACTTGCCAGCGTTACGTGACAAGATTCAAAGTATGTAATTTATAAAAAAGTAAAATCGCAAGTTGGACTGGTACAGAGATGAAACCTATGTAAATCAAACCACTTGGCGCTAATGGCAAACCTTAGCTATTTTAGGCTATTTAGATCACTATTGATCGAATTGAGAACACAGCTTAATCACACCATATCATCAAACCCTTATTTATGCTTAAATAGGGGTGTTTTTTTGCGTCAGCAATTACTATAACTGGTTTATACCGTTCATCTTTGGTAGGAAATCTGCAGTAGGGTTTAGCACCGACATGGTTGGAACTAATATAAACAGCACCAAGATTATAGTATCTAACTTATTGAGGCCTTTTATGAGCAATTCACAGAAACCTGCATTGACCACATTAAATATTGCCACACGTCAGAGCCCTTTAGCACTATGGCAGGCTGAGCATATTCGTGATCGTCTATTAGAGATGTATCCTAATTTGACTGTTAACTTGCTAAAAATTGTCACTAAAGGTGATAAAATTTTGGATACACCATTGGCCAAAATTGGTGGCAAAGGTTTGTTTGTTAAAGAGCTTGAGCAAGCACTGTATAATAAACAAGCCGATATTGCTGTACATTCATTAAAAGACGTACCGATGCAACTTCCTGAAGGCTTGACACTCGGGGTTTATTGTAAACGAGCCTCACCAACGGACGCTTTTGTTTCTAACACTTATCATAATATTGATGAGTTACCACAAGGTGCTATTGTTGGTACATCAAGTTTGCGTCGTCAGTGTCAAATTAAAGCTTATCGCCCAGATTTGCAGATCAAAACCTTACGCGGTAACGTGGGTACTCGCCTGGGTAAACTAGATGCTGGTGAGTATGATGCTATTATACTCGCGACCAGTGGCTTGCAGCGTATTGAGTTGAACGAGCGCATACGCGGGGAGCTTGAGATTGATGCTTGCTTACCTGCAGTTGGCCAAGGCGCGCTGGCGATTGAGTGTCGTGAAGGCGATGAAGAGGTACTTAAACTACTTGCACCGTTGAATGATGACAAAGCCCGTATTCGCCTCATCGCTGAGCGTGCGTTAAACCGTCACCTAGAAGGTGGTTGCCAAGTTCCGATTGCAGCTTACGCTGTTTTACAGATGGCTGATGAAACCGATGCTAACAACGATGACAACGGTGATGATGGCAATAATGACGATGGTAATGTATTGTGGCTACGTGGTCGAGTAGGTCAAGCAGATGGTAGTGAACTGTTAAGAGCAGAAAAACGGGTCACATTAGTCGGCAGCCAAGAAGCACAAGAAACACAAGCCAATCAACTGGGTATTGATGTTGCAAAGCTATTGCTTGCTGATGGAGCTGGTGACATTTTGTCAGCGATTTATCACCCTGAATAACACGTCAATATTTTATTACCTTCACTATAGTTTCAGCATCAATAATGGTGAAACTATAGTCAGGTAAACTTCTTCGCCGTTTGCCATGGTACGTCTATGTCATCAATGTTAAATCACGCCAATCCCACCTCTAATACTCAACCGTATAACAAGTCATCGCTACCGCAAATAATCATCAATACGCGGCCAGTAGAGCGTGCGGCAGCGTTGACGGAGCACCTAAAGACGGCAGGATTTAGTGTGATTGAGATACCAATGTTGGCGCTACAGTCACGGCCGATAACTGACCATGATATGGTACGGATGCGGCAATGGCTAGCAGGTGAGTATCAGGCATTGGTGATTGTCAGTCCAACTGCGGCAGCTTCGGGCCTAGCGGTTTGGCAAGCACTTGAATGTGAATACCATGTTCAGCAATCTCAGGAGAGTGGAGATGAGCGCAAAGAGGCAGAGCTTCAGGATTTAAGAGCGCCAAGCCATTTGATTGCTGTCGGTGAAGCAACTGCGACTGTATTAAATGATACCAATATTCGTGCATCAAATTATCAGGTGTTACAGCCTAGCGTTGCCAATAATGAGGGTATGTTAGCGATGCCTGAGATTGATCGTTTACAAGCAGGTGATAAACTGTTGATATGGCGTGGACTCGGTGGACGACGACTATTGGTGGATACGTTACAAGCGCGTGGTGTGCATATCGATAGTATCGCTTGGTATGAGCGCAAGATGCCTGTTGAGGCAAGTAGACAGTATCAGCAGTGGTTACAAGAATTTTCGACATATTGTTCAAGTCAAAACATAGCTCTATCGGAGCCGCCCAAGCCAATCGTTGTGATTAGCAGTGGCGCTGCTTTTGAGCATTGGACCGGTATTGTGCAAGATGCTCGCGACGAAGCGATCACGCTAGAGCTATCAGACTTTGAGTATGTCGTATTAGGTGAGCGCTTAGCCAATATGATCGCAGCACAACAATTAAGCTATTGGCGTGTGGAAAACTTGGCGCCAGAAACTATTCTCGCTGCTATCAAGGTGCAGCCTCAATTTACTTAATGGTGACCTAAATTGCGAATTTTTTCAAATAGTTGGTTAATATTGCAATATTATCGACACTGTTTATCTGCTTTGGCTGTCATTTATCACTATCTTTAAAAGAAGATCACGGCTTAACAACAACATTTTATATTTATTTGCTTCACATGTATTTGAATTTATCAATAAAGGCACTGCCTGATGTCATTTAATCCTCAATCGTTACCTGATGAACCCTCCGCCACTCAACAGCGACAACAAGCGAACATGTTGTTGGTGCGATTACAATGGCTGCTGATTTTGTTGCTTATCGCTGCATTATTTTGGTTATATATCAGTCAACAGCGTTTTCAGCAGAACATTAATGAGCGCCTACAAAGCAATGAGCAAATCGTTAGCCGTCTAAATGAGATGGATGATCGCTTATTTTCGATGAGTCAGCAGACGTTGCCAGAGGTTAGTAACAACGGTAGCAACCAAGCTCAAAATCAGTTGGATTTACTACGTATTCAACTCCGAGCTGTTGATAGATTATTGGTAGATAGTAACGATAGTGCCGCAATTGAGTTATTGCGAGGTCTACATTGGCAGCTCTCACAAAGCAGTAATGAAATTGCGCCAGCATTGACCATCGTTATCAAGCAAAACTTGATGAAAGATATCGAGCGTTTACAGGCAAGCAGTGCTCAACCCAACCCTTGGCAGCTACAAAACTTAGCCATCCAAAATATTCAAGATTTTTTGCAAAGCCGTGAACGTGTATCTAATACCTCCATGCAGACGAAGATTACCGATAATAATATAGGTCTCACGCGTACGCAGCTTACGATTCATGAAGTGATTATGACCCTGAATTTAGCGACTCAAGCCAGCAATATGCGTGAGCATGATCAACTTATAAGTTATTTGACGCAAGCGCGAACGCAGTTGCAGTTTTTAGTTCCTAGAAAACCAGCCGCACAAACTTCAGCCGTGCAAGGGTCAATAGATACAATAAAAACACCTAACGAAAATGATTTACAAACCAAATCAGCTCCTACGGATATTTCAGAAGTTTTAGACTGGTTGGATCAATTGATTGCCAAAGCACCGAAACCAACACCATTATTGACCACGCAAGTTTTGGACAACCCTTAGCACCGATAGGCGTTGTGTCCTTTTAAAAAGATGTATGGCTAATAATATAGAATTAAAAGTGAGCTATTATGACCAATACTAAAGAAACAGTGCCATCAACAGTCAGTAAGCGAGCAAAAAACATCCCTGCTGAGTTGGCACATTATTCGATTATTCATCATCAACCCATTCATTGGGGTGAAATGGATGCCTTTAATCATTTAAATAATGTCACTTATTATCGTTACTCTGAGTCAGCACGTATTGCTTATTTACAGGCATTGGGCATGTTTGACGGCAGTATGGTCACAGTATTAGCTCAGTCTAGCTGTCAATACTTGCGTCCAGTGACTTATCCAGATACTTTGCTCTTAGGCGTACGTTGTCAGCGCTTGGGTAGAACCAGTATCGTAATGGAATACACCTATTACAGCACAGCCCAACAGGCAATCGTTGCCATTGCTGAAGCAGTTGTGGTACGTCTAGATAGTAATGGAAAGGATAAGTTGCCATGGACAGCCGAGGAGCGTGCGCGGCTATTAGCCTTAGAAGAAAAGGTGGGCCATACACCTGAGACTTAAAAGCATTAAAATATTGCTCTGTATAAGTACATGAGTTGAAATAATAAATAAAATCATCGAATACGAAAAAGGCATGCTAACGCTAGAGTAGCATGCCTTTTTATTTAAGCTTAAATGCTTGCATCAATGATGCAAACACATATTAGTCTTGCTGCGGTGCATGAACAAAATCAACCACATTTAAATCAAAACCTGATAATGCAAAAAACTTCATTGGTGATGACAATAGACGCATGTCACGAACACCTAAATGACGCAGTATCTGAGCGCCAACACCGATACTACGGTATGGTTGTTGCGTGATGGTAGTTTGCGACTCATTGTCTGCAGCTTTATCTAATGCATCGCCGAGATCAACGGGTTGATTGTTACCAATCCAAACTAACACACCGCGCTCTGATGCATTAATCTCTTTTAGTGCCGACTGTACGCTCCAGCCACTACGACCAGTCATGTCATTTTTAGCGGCGAATAAATCACGCAATGGATGGAAGCCATGAACACGTACGGTGCTGACGCCTTCGCTGACATCGCCTTTTACCAACGCTAAATGTGTCTCTTCAGCACCAAACTCACGGAAACGATGCAAGGTAAAAGTACCGTGCTCAGTTTCAAACGGATATGATTCTACTTCTTCTACGGTTTGTTCATTTGCGATACGGTAGTTGATGAGTTCAGCAATTGTACCTATTTTGATGTCGTGTTCTTTTGCAAATACTTCTAGATCGTCACGGCGTGCCATCGTACCGTCGGCATTGATAATTTCTACAATAACTGCTGCTGGTTCAAGACCTGCCAATCGTGCCAAGTCACAACCTGCTTCTGTGTGGCCAGCACGATGCAGAACGCCACCATTTTGTGCCATGATTGGAAAGATATGACCAGGTTGGACGATATCTTCAGGTTTTGCTGAAGAAGAAACAGCCGCTTGAACCGTACGAGCACGGTCACCTGCCGAAATACCTGTGGTAACACCTTCTGCGGCCTCAATTGAGACGGTAAAGTTGGTGCTAAATTTTGCTTCATTGCGATCTGACATCAATGGCAGTGCCAACTGTTGGCAACGTGCTTGTGATAAGGTTAAGCAAACTAAGCCACGCGCATGGGTAATCATAAAGTTGATATCTTCAGGACGAACATGGGTCGCTGCCATGATGATATCGCCTTCATTTTCGCGGTCTTCATCATCCATCAAGATGACCATTTTTCCAGCACGAATATCTTCGATAATCTCAGGAATCGTATTTAAACTCATAGTAAATCTCAATATTTTATTATTTATAGATAGGTGTGATTTGGAATCTAAAGCATTATCTATCTATTAGAGCAGTAGATAATACAAAGCGCTGTTACGGTCAAGCAAAGCGCTATTACGGTCAAGCAAAGCGCGCTATAAGCAATATCATTTGATATAAAGGTGACTCACTTAATTGCTTGTATAGTTCATTATGAGGTTATTTTAACGCTTTTCATCACAACGTGCTGAGGCATCTTCCCACTATATCGTTCAGTATGTCAAAAATAGTCATAAGTATTATCAATAATCACTACTATTCAGGCATTAAAGAGCACGTTACATAATAAGATGGCACGTCTATACGTGGTTAGTCATTACTTGCTGCTTGGCTTTTTAGCCAATCCATAAATTGTTTGCTATGTTGTTCTCGCTGATTGTCTGCAAACTCGTAAAAGCTTGTGCCCATTAATTTCTCTGGCAAATAAGATTGCGGATAATAATGATGGGGATAGTCATGGGGATAGACGTAATCTTGACCATAGCCTTGATTACGCATCAGCTTGGTCACACCATTGCGTAGATGGAGCGGCACAGGAGAGGAATCATTTTCTGCCAACGCCATCGCTGCATTGATAGCTTTATAAGTGCTATTGCTTTTGGCACTGGTTGCCAGATAAACCACCACTTGGCCCAATATAATACGTGATTCTGGCATACCAATTGATTGCACACTGCGCAATGCTGCATCAGCAAGGAGGAGGGCATTAGGATTGGCATTACCGATATCTTCACTGGCCAAAATAACTAAGCGGCGTGCGATAAAGTCAGCAGGCTCGCCACCTACCAGCATCCGCGCCATCCAGTATAAGGCAGCATCTGGATCTGAGCCGCGTATAGATTTTATCATCGCTGAGACGATATCGTAATGTTGCTCGCCATCTTTGTCGTAGCGTACTAGCGCGGTCTGAGCGACACGAGCGACCAACTCATCATCGATGATGACGGTTGACTGATTGGTATCCGCTGTTTGAGTGGCAAGCTCTAATAAGTTTAATGCCTTTCGAGCATCACCATGTGCCAGTTGGCTGATCGTATCTTGTGCCCGCAAATCAATCGTTAGTTCTTTAAGGATAGTATCTTCTGAAATAGCCCGCTGTAATACCGCACTTATTTGCTCTGGTGTCAGTGGTTCCAAACGATACACTTGGCAACGTGATAACAGCGCATTATTGACACTGAACGAGGGGTTTTCAGTGGTAGCGCCAATCAAGGTGATGTCACCGGCCTCTACGGCACCTAGCAATGCATCTTGTTGAGCTTTATTAAAACGATGAATTTCATCAATAAATACTACAGGAGACTCAAAGCCGAGCGAGTCTTTGTTATCTAATACCTCACGTAACTGTTTAACACCAGTATTTAGCGCAGATAATGCATGAAAAGGTCTACCTACAGCATTCGCCAATAGCATGGCAATAGTAGTTTTACCAATACCTGCTTCGCCATGCAAAATAATCGATGGCAGATGTCCTTGTTCGACCAAACATCGTAATGGTGCCCCTACCGCTAGTAAATGCTCTTGACCAATAATAGCAGTAAGGCGACTAGGACGCATGCGCTGGGCAAGTGGTGTGTCGGCGTGAAAGTTAGGTGGCATAAGGCTCTCTATTACAAAGGAATGTTTGAATGACTATATAACGATCGGTTTTTCAAGATGCTAGCGGTTTGGAAAATGATATTTGGCACGTATCGTGCACGCTACAAGCTATCATAGGCTAATGTTAATGAAAGCTCGCTAAGTGTACAGCTTATGTCCCAAACGCTTTGGTTTTTAGAGTTTATCCCTATTAACAGCTTAGCCACATTGATGAGCAGAATTAATAAATACTGTTCATCAAGCATAATTTATTAGAAATAGCCTATCAAGCATAAGGTATTAGATTAATGATGTCTCAATCGATATTTAAGCGTTTTTCAAATCGATATTTAGCTAGCAGTGCAAAACAGTCTTCACGTCTATTGACCGTTAGAGAGGTAGCACTGGCCCGTTCGGTTTTTGGTAACAGTATCAATCTCGATGAGGTTCAGCTTAAGACCGCGTGGTGGGTACTAAAGAACTATGCCGTCAGTCCCAATGGCAATATTTATTTTCATCCAGCAGATTGGATTACGGATTTTAGCAAGGCTTCATTGGGTAAGCAAAGCTGGTTGATACACGAGTTAACCCATGTATGGCAGTTACAGCAAGGTATAAAAGTAGTGCGTGGAGCGCTTATTGATCGTCGTTATGATTATGTACTTGAGATAGGCAAGCCTTTTTTTAAGTATGGTATCGAACAGCAGGCGCGTATGGTGCAGGATTATTTTATTCGTCATCAGCGTAAACAGGACTGCCAAGCATTAGAAGCCTGTATTCCATTTTTGACCGTAAACCCTATCGCACAAAAACCTCGTACCGATAGTTCATTGATAGTTTAGCTTTTAATATTTTGTGCTAATAAGGATGTCTCATCTCATGATCAATTTTTTTCCAGCAAAGCTTGCTATTAATGCTCGCCCTCCTACGACTTTACTTATGGCGACACTAACGGGAATGCTGTTTTTGGCAGGTTGTCAGCAGCAGTCGGAAACTCAGCCTATATTGGAGGACGGTCAGACCAGTGCACAGGAAAATGCCAAAGACAATGAACCCATGCCGCAGAGTGAGTCAGCTGCTGCCAGAATAGCGCAATATCAGCCCATTTACGTGACACAAATGCAGGGGTTACAGCGCCGCTTACAGGCGGAGTATGAGTCATTACAAGCGGCTGATGCCTCAGAAAATCCAGACTCGCTACTAAATCCTGACACCAGTTCTGCTAAGGCCAACGATACCGTTGATGATAGTAAAAATAAAGTGGCCAGTGTAGATATAGTAGAGACAACACCTACTAAGTCGGTAGATTCTACTGTAGGAGATAGCGAGACTGCGCCGCTTGCTGATATTAATACCAGTACCGAGGTGGGTGAGCGTGACTTAACGGTTTTAAAGCGTATCAGTCTCGAACCGCGCAAGCCTGTATTGCTAACAGAAGAGCAAATCATTGAAAGCTATCAACAAGCGATGGATACGCTTTACCAACCTGTGACCACATCACTGAACGCAGAAGATGTGAATACACTCATCAATATTGCGACATTGGTGCCACAGTTGTTTGAAAGCGCAGAAATTGCGGGGCGAGTCAGTGCAAAGAGTCCTGCGTTGGCACGTCTGATCATTCAGCATCAGGTGTGGGAACAGATAGAGGCCCAGCAGGTCATTGATATGCAGCAGATGAAAGCTGATCAGCAAGAGGAGTTTGAAACACTCATGACCAAATTCAACGAAACGATTGAAGGCTATGATGAGCAAATTGCCAAATATGAGCAAACATTAGAATCATTTAAATAAAAGTTGCTAGCCATTCAGAAAAGTCCTAAAGCATAAAAAATCCCGCACGATGGCGGGATTTTTTATGCAATAAAGAGGCCTTTACTTATTTACGGTCTGCAACTTCAACGAAGTCACGATGCGTTTCACCAGTGTATAACTGACGTGGACGACCGATTTTGAACGGAGTGCTGTGCATCTCTAACCAATGGCTGATCCAACCAGAAGTACGAGCTAGTGAGAAGATCACTGTAAACATTGACGTTGGAATACCAATGGCTTTTAAGATAATGCCAGAGTAAAAATCAACGTTTGGATATAGGTTACGCTCAACGAAGAACGGATCTTCTAATGCAATTTTTTCAAGCGCCATTGCTAGTTCAAGCTTAGGATCGTTGATACCAAGCGCGCCTAATACTTCATCACAAGTCTCTTTCATAACCTGTGCACGTGGATCAAAGTTTTTGTAGACACGATGGCCAAAGCCCATAAGCTTCACTTCACGGCTCTTCACTTTTTCCATGAATGCAGGTACATTTTCAACAGTACCGATTTCATCTAGCATCTCAAGAACAGCTTCGTTGGCGCCGCCATGTGATGGTCCCCAAAGAGCAGCGATACCAGCAGCGATACAAGCATAAGGGTTTGCACCAGTAGAACCTGCTAGACGTACAGTAGATGTTGACGCATTTTGTTCGTGGTCAGCATGCAATGTAAAGATCTTGTCCATGGCGCGAGTGATGACATCGTTGGTTTGATAGTCAACATCCGCAGGTGTTGCAAACATCATGTACAAGAAGTTTTCAGCGTAGTTAAAGTCGTTACGCGGATACATAAACGGTTCGCCCTGTGAGTATTTATAACTCATTGCGGCAAGCGTTGGCATCTTAGCGATTAGACGGATAGCTGTGATTTCGCGGTGCTCTTCGTTGCTCACGTCTAAGTTGTCGTGATAGAACGCAGATAAGGCACCAACGACACCTACCATAATAGCCATTGGATGCGCATCACGGCGGAAACCTTCAAAGAACTTACGTAGTTGATCGTGAACGCCTGTATGTTTACGGATTTTTTCAAAAAAATCTGCTTTTTGTTCAGCGTTCGGTAGGTCGCCATGAATTAAGGCGTAAGCAACTTCTAGATATTCAGCATTGTTTGCTAACTGATCGATAGGGTAGCCGCGGTGTAATAACTCGCCTTTGCCACCATCAATATAAGTAATCTTTGATTCAACAGGGGCAGTTACTTTAAAACCAGGGTCATAAGACCAAAATTCTGAGCCTTGTAGAGCAGCAATGTCGATAACTGGGCGCCCTAAAGTACCTTTAATAATAGGCAGTTCGTATTCGTCATCATTGACGGTTAGTTTGGCATTGTTGTCAGCCATAAATTGCTCTCCATTGTTTTAGCTTGTTAGAATAAAATTATTACGGACGCATACCCTCGCGTCATCGTCAGTCAAATGCTCAAAATACATCTAACTCATTTAATACGCAGAGTATATTAGCAGTAATTCCCTGTGATTTGAAAAGACTTTTACTATCAATACTGCTCATTCGTACCGTTTAGCCGCGTTTATCCCCTGTAATTTTTGTATCAAAATATGTCCAATAAGTAATTTGGTGTCAAAAACCCTTTTTTATAAAAAGCAATGATTCTCATTAACATTATAATATTAAAGCGTTTTTGGCAAGATTACTGACCAAAAAAATTAGGTCTATTGACTATAAAACAGACAGAGTATGAACGAACGACTATTGAGTTTGAGTTTTTGGTGCATAAGAAGTGAGTAATATTAATGAATTCATATTGCAAATAGCCAGCTTTTTGTTAATTCATCACTAATAACCAGTATTTAGGGGATAAATTTGTAATTAGTGCTCAGGCATTTTATAATTAGAGGGATTTAACTGGCACTAGCTTTGCGCAGATTAAGCGATAATCTTAGTTGAGTAATCTGTAAAGTTTTGCTTTACTCATGCTTTATTACGATTGGATAACCAGCTTATAGACCAAAACCAGCCTGTCGTTTGGATATTTTTGTTAATTGTTCTATCTTTAAACAGCCAATAATAAAGTTTATCTTAACAAAAGTGATACCATAGAAAAGTGATACCATAGAGATGACACAATGGCGTTATCTTTTTTTTGTTAATGGCAATCAGTAAAAATAGAATAGTTAATCGATTTATCAAACGCCTCATCTTTACTGTCAGAACGTCAGTAAAAATTTTATTGATGAGGGGATGCATTAGCTCAATGAGCTATGTTGGATCGTCTATATAGTATAAAACGTATTATAGTATAAGACGTATTCGCCTTCTAACTTTAGCGCAAATTAAACTACGTCAGCTAGCCCTTCCTTACTTTATTCGTCTCATGTGTTGCTCGTTGCTTTATATAATATTTATATAAAGCATTGATAGCAGATACAGGAGTATAACCGCAAAAAGGATGCCCGCTGTGAAAAGCAACCGACCTATTGATCTGCCTTTAAGCCAAGTGATTAGCGTTAATCGCTCACCGATCGCAATTGCTTCAATCTTGCATCGTATATCTGGCATTATTTTATTTTTATTGATTCCCGTCATGCTATGGCTCCTGCAGAACTCACTGGCATCGCCTGAGAGTTTTGAGACCGTATTTGACAACGTACTCGTGCGCTTTTTAGCATGGATATTTGTTGCCGCGATTGCTTATCACTTTGTGATGGGCATCAAACACTTATTCGCTGACATGGGCATGAACGAAGAGCTAAAATCTGGCCGTGCCGCTTCTAAGGTCAGTTTTGTGATTGCAGCGATTCTAATTGTCGCGTCATTTGTATGGGTGATGTTCTAATGATTAAAAATGATTCAGGAATAAAAAGTGCTACTGGTCTGACCGGCTCAGGCTCACGTGATTGGATTATCCAGCGTATCAGCGCTGTTGTTTTAGCCGTTTATAGTGTGGTGTTGTTGGGCTTCTTTTTGACCCATGGCGATGTCACTTATCTTGAGTGGTCATCATTTATGACTAGCTTGCCTATGCGTTTATTCAGCTTAGTTGCTGTACTTGCATTGGCTGGTCATGCTTGGGTAGGTATGTGGACAGTATTTACTGACTATATTACCACTGGCAAATTAGGCTCAGGCGCAGCAAGTTTACGTTTAGTGCTACAGTCATTAATGATTATCGCTATTTTAGTCTTTCTATTTTGGGGTATCATGATTTTTTGGGGTAGTGGATTCGGTGTAGTCGCCGTTTAACCCAATAATTTATACCTTTACTATCTATAACAATAGCGGGTGTGCTCAGCAACACTATTGGCTGCTGAATGATTTAAAAGCCATCCGTTATAGCCAATAATAGTCATAGCATTGGGCAGTTTCTGACTTAAGCGGTCATTTAAAGACAGCCAATCAATTTGAAAGTAAAAGAAACTAGCCTAATATAACGATAGATATGCAAATTAAGTGGCCAAAAGTTGTTTGCGTCATCCTATTAAGTAATCGCATTTAATGGCTGAATAAATATGACATTCAGCCCTGTAATAAGATGATGCTTGATACAGCTTTTTTATTTAATTCTAAGCATTAACAGGCATTAGGAAAACCGTAATGGCAACTAGACAAGATAATACCATTAGTAACATTAAGACCCTAAACTACGATGCAGTCATCGTTGGTGGGGGCGGCTCAGGTATGCGTGCTTCACTACATTTGGCTGAAGCAGGTATGAAGGTTGCAGTCTTGACCAAAGTATTCCCAACCCGTTCGCACACTGTTGCGGCTCAGGGCGGTATTGGTGCAAGCTTGGGTAACATGAGCAACGACAACTGGCACTTTCACTTTTATGACACCGTCAAAGGGTCAGATTGGTTAGGTGACCAAGACGCGATTGAGTACATGTGCCGTGAGGCGCCAAAAGTCGTTTATGAGCTTGAGCACATGGGTATGCCGTTTGACCGTAACGAAGATGGCACGATTTATCAGCGTCCATTTGGCGGTCATACGTCGAATTATGGCGAAAAAGCCGTTCAACGTGCATGTGCTGCTGCTGACCGTACAGGTCACGCGCTACTACATACTTTGTATCAAAAAAACCTAGAGCAAGGTACTGAGTTTTTCATTGAGTGGATTGCGCTTGATTTGATCAAAGATGAAGCTGGTAACATCAATGGTGTTATCGCACTTGAGCAAGAAACAGGTACTATCGCTGTATTCCAGTCACCGATTACTGTTCTAGCGACAGGTGGTGCAGGTCGTATCTTTGCCGCTTCTACCAACGCTTATATTAATACTGGCGACGGTATTGGCATGGCGGTTCGTGCAGGTATTCCATTACAAGATATGGAGTTCTGGCAGTTCCATCCAACGGGTGTTCATGGTGCAGGTGTACTATTGACTGAAGGTTGCCGTGGTGAAGGGGCTATCTTGCGTAACAAAGATGGCGAAGCCTTTATGGAGCGTTATGCACCTACTGTAAAAGATTTGGCGCCACGTGATCTCGTATCACGCTCTATGGACCAAGAAATCAAAGAAGGCCGTGGTTGTGGTCCTAATGCTGACCATATCGTCATGGATATGACGCATTTAGGGGTAGATACCATCATGAAACGTCTACCATCTGTATTTGAAATTGGCAGAAACTTCGCCAACGTAGACATCACTAAAGAGCCTATCCCAGTTATTCCAACTATTCACTACATGATGGGCGGTATTCCAACGACGATTCATGGTCAAGTAGTTACACCTGACTTAGAAGCTGGTACTGATGAAGAAGGCTTGTATACGAAAGGCAATGTCGTTAAGGGTCTTTACGCAATCGGTGAGTGTGCTTGTGTGAGTGTGCACGGTGCCAACCGTTTAGGTACTAACTCTTTACTTGATTTAGTTGTATTTGGTCGTGCTGCTGGTAAGCACATCGTTGATGAGTTCCACCATGCAGACCATAACTACAAACCATTAGATCCACGTGTGCTTGATTTCACTATGCGTCGTCTAGACAAGTTGCAGCAATCTACTGAAGGTTATAACGCGCAAGAAGTGGCTGATGAGATTCGTGCAACAATGCAAACACATGCTAGCGTATTCCGTACGCAAGCTATTATGGACGAAGGCGTTAAAAAGATTTTAGCGCTAGGTGATAAAATCGACCAAATTCATTTGGCTGATAAATCACAAGTCTTTAATACCGCTCGTATCGAGGCGTTTGAAGTCGCTAACTTGTATGAAGTAGCAAAAGCAACAATGATATCAGCAGCGATGCGCCACGAAAGCCGCGGTGCTCATAGTGTGTCTGATTATGATCGTCCAGAAGATGATGATTATGCGCCAAATGGTCGTAATGATCATGACTGGATGAAGCATACCTTGTGGTATTCTGAAGGCAATCGTGTTGTTTATAAGCCAGTCCGCAAAGTACCATTAACCGTTGACTATATCGAGCCAAAGGTCCGTGTCTATTAATTTTAGATATGACGTATGATATAACGCAGCAGCGTTAATGTTTTATTCTTTATTAACTTATTAAAAAGGTGACCGCTAGCTACATGCACCTGCCAGCGCTATTAGGCTATTAATCGATATTTGATATTACATATCATTATAGATTGATAGCTAGTGTTATTATGTTGCAACCTATGTATGCCCGCCATCACCTATGTGTGGAGTTTAGCATTATGAGCCGAGGTACTCGCACCATCGAAATCTATCGCTACGATCCTGATGTGGACGCAGCGCCACGCATGCAAACTTATACGATTGAGTTACTAGACTCAGATCGCATGTTGCTTGACGTGTTATTACGTCTTAAAAAGGAAGATGAGACTATTACCTTCCGTCGCTCTTGCCGTGAAGGCATTTGTGGCTCTGACGGCGTCAATATCAATGGCAAAAATGGTTTAGCATGTCTAATCAACATGAATACCTTGCCAGAAAAAGTAACGGTTCGTCCATTGCCAGGTTTACCAGTGGTTCGTGATTTGGTTGTTGATATGAACCAATTCTATGAGCAATATGAAAAAGTACATCCGTACTTAATCAATGATCAGCCAGCACCGCCGACAGAGCGTTTACAGTCACCTGAACAGCGTGAAAAACTAAACGGCTTATACGAATGTATCCTATGTGCTTGCTGCTCAACCAGTTGCCCATCATTTTGGTGGAACCCTGATAAATTCCTAGGTCCATCAGCACTATTGCATGCTTATCGTTTCGTGGCTGATAGCCGTGATGGTGATACTCAAGCTCGTTTGGCTCGTTTAGATGATCCATTCAGCTTATTCCGTTGCCGTGGCATCATGAACTGTGTGTCAGTTTGTCCAAAAGGATTGAATCCTACCAAAGCGATTGGTCATCTACGTAATATGTTGATTGACCAAGCAGGTTAATCGTTTATAATTGCATGGTTTTTTGCAGATACTGCATAAAAAACACCACCTAATGATTAGGTGGTGTTTTTTATGCGTATAGTTTAGAGATGGTTTGATATTTCATACTCAGATTTAGGGCAGGGCCTAGAGCTGAGAAAGTGATAAATTACTAAAGGTAAGGCTGTGCTAACAATACGTTGGCTGTGTGTAAGAAATCATGATATATACATAGGCAAACTATATAATTAGCGTTATCGGTAAGCACTCATTAAGAGATATTGGTTAATTTAGATGTTAGAATAGTGCATGGTTATATACGGACGATATTGTGATGAACAAATATCAGTCATGCATGCTTTCCGGTGCTAGGACAAGCCCTAGTAATAAAGTACCAAAACATCTTAAAAATCATGATAAAGTTATTATCAGGTGGCTGAAGTGATAATAGTTATTCATTACCTAAATACCTAGTATTGAACAAACAAACTATGTCATAAAATACAGTCATGTTACTCTATACAGCAGTGTATGTTGGGCAGAAAATTTGTAATATCTTAGACATAGCGAATAACAGTGGTGAAAGTAGCTAGGTGCTGCATTGATGATTTATAGACAACTGGTTATCAATGAATTGGTTATGGTTAGGGCGTGTCCTCATTTTAAAAATGGTGATAAAAATGAGATAAATTGCCGTCAAACAAGGAAAATAGAGCAGATAATATCGAGATATTAGTCAGCTATTTGACGCCGTTTGGCAAGATTTAGCTATTTTTAACCCATTTAGATAACTATCGATTGAATTGAGGACATGCCCTAGTAGTATATATAAATTAATATTGTGAAACGAGTTGGATAAGAAAACCGGACGTTCACAAATAATTATATTTTTAATATAGATATTATAGGCGTTGGCATCTAACGTACGACAGATTACACAATAATAAGCACGATTCCATTCATTTATCTATCAAATAGACGATTATTATGAATAGTATAACTAAAGAAGCAAAAGGCTCAGGCCATACAGAACTGGCGGCTGATAACGGCCAGTATATAGAAGCTCTTTATGAGCAATACCTTAATGATCCTGATAGCGTTGACAGCGATTGGCAAGCATACTTTGAACAGTACAAATCGCCAAACGATGCTCAACACAATGCTATTAAAGAACAGTTTTTGTTGCTCGCCCGCAACCAGACAGCAGGCAAGAGTAGTAGTCAATCAACCACTAGTAATTCAACAGATTGTGCCAACCCCAAGCAAATGGGTGTGCAGCAGTTGATTTCAGCATATCGTCGCCGTGGTCATCGCCGCGCCAATCTTGACCCATTAAATCTAGAACCACGTGCTGAAGTGGAAGATTTATCCCTCGCTTATCACAACCTTTCAGAAGCCGACCTTGATACCGTATTTCCTACCAATGATTTAAATATTGGTAAGAGTGAAGCACCTTTACGTGAAATTATTGAAATTATGGAGCGTGTCTATTGCCGCCACATTGGTGTCGAGTATATGCACGTAACCACTAGCGTAGAAAAACGCTGGATGGAAAAATATCTAGAAAGCAACTTAGGTCATATCGAGTTCGATAAAGAAACGCGCATCTCTATTCTTAAGCGTTTGACAGCGGCTGAAGGCTTAGAAAAGTATTTGGCACGTAAATATACTGGTGTAAAACGCTTCGGTCTTGAAGGCGGTGAAAGCTTTATTCCTGCTGTCAATGAAATCATCCAGCGTGCTGGTAGTTACGGTACCAAAGAGATGGTCATTGGTATGGCGCACCGTGGACGCCTAAACTTATTGGTCAATATCTTGGGAAAAAATCCTGCAGACTTATTTGATGAGTTCGATGGTAAGGTTCAGCCAGAAAAAGGCTCAGGTGATGTGAAATACCACAACGGTTTCTCATCTAATGTGATGACACCAGGTGGTGAGGCTCATTTGGCCTTAGCATTTAATCCATCGCATCTTGAAATCGTCGCGCCAGTGTTACAAGGCTCAGTACGTGCCCGTCAGATTCGCCGTAGTGATCAATCACTTGGAGACAATCAAGTTGGTAACTCGGTATTGCCAATCGTCGTACATGGTGATGCTGCTTTTGCTGGTCAGGGTGTGGTCCAAGAAACTTTCCAAATGTCACAAACTCGTGCTTATACCACTGGTGGTACAGTACACATTGTCATCAACAACCAAGTAGGCTTTACCACTAGCCGTCAAGAAGATGTTCGTTCAACTGAATACTGTACTGACGTCGCAAAAATGGTACATGCACCTATTTTACATGTGAACGGTGATGATCCTGAAGCTGTAGTGTTTGCTGCCCAATTGGCATTAGATTACCGTCATGAGTTTGATAAAGATATTATTATTGACCTGTTCTGCTATCGCCGTAACGGTCATAACGAAGCAGATGAGCCATCGGCCACTCAGCCTCTCATGTATGCTGTTATCAAAAAGCTACCAACCACTCGCACACTTTATGCACAGAAGCTTATCAAAGCTGGTATTTTAAGTGCCGATGAAGAAAAGCAGTATGAAGATGAATATCGTGAGTCTTTAGATCGTGGTGACTATGTTGCCAGTTCGCTAGTCAATGAGCCTAACGAAGAGCTGTTTGTAGATTGGACTCCTTATTTGGGTCATGATTTGGTTGATGACTGGGATACTAGTGTCGATATCGAAACCCTAAAAGGTTATGGTCGTCGCATGGCACAAATGCCAGAAGGCTATAAGCTACAACGTCAAGTTCAAAAAGTAGTTGACCAACGCTTGGCAATGCAAACAGGCGAAGAGCCATTGAACTGGGGTGCAGCTGAAACATTGGCTTATGCTTCATTGGTTGATAATGATGATATCTTGGTACGTATTACCGGAGAAGATGTCGGTCGTGGTACATTCTCACATCGTCATAGTGAGATTTATAACGTCAATGACGGTAGCATGTATGTGCCACTTGCTCATATCAGTGAAAAACAAGCCCGTTTTGCGACTTATAACTCATTACTATCAGAAGAAGCCGTATTGGCTTTTGAGTATGGTTATGCAACAACAGTACCAAACGCTTTGATCGTTTGGGAAGCGCAATTTGGTGACTTTGTTAACGGTGCACAGGTTGTTATCGATCAGTTTATCTCAAGTGGTGAGACTAAATGGCAGCGTGTCTGTGGTCTAACCATGTTGTTACCACATGGCTTTGAAGGTCAGGGTCCTGAGCATTCATCTGCGCGTCTTGAACGTTTCTTACAGTTATGTGCTGAAGACAACATGCAAGTCATCACACCTACGACGCCTGCGCAAATCTATCATGCCTTACGCCGTCAAGCGATACGCCCAATCCGTAAACCAATGATCGTTATGTCACCGAAGAGCTTGCTACGTCATAAGCTTGCGACTTCAAATCTAGAAGAGCTTGCTAATGGTAAGTTTGAAACTGTAATTTCAGAGATCGACGATCACAACGCTGATAAAGTGACGCGTATGGTGATATGTGGCGGCAAAGTCTATTATGATTTGCTTGAGCAGCGCCGTGCATTAGGTTTAGATCATGTGGCTATCGTTCGTATCGAACAGCTCTATCCATTGCCAGAGCAGCGCTTGATTGCTGAGATTGAAAAATACAGTAACTTGACTGAGATCGTATGGACGCAAGAAGAGCCGCTTAACCAAGGCGCTTGGTATTACTTAGCACCGCATATGTTCCGTATCGTGGTACCGCACCCAACCAAGGCGAAAGTCATGGAGCCGGTGGCCCGTCCTGCGAGTGCAGCACCTGCAACAGGTTCACCAAAACTGCACGCTCAGCAGCAACAAGCGTTGATCGCTGGTGGTCTGGGTATCAGTGTCGATGAGTTGTCTAAATAACAGATTATTGAAGATAAATGAATCAGGCGATAACAGTCAGTATGCTGTAACACAATCTAGATAGTATTACTTAAGGTCACTATCCAAGATGGCACTGACTGTTTATCACGACTTAATAACAAATATGAATATCCAAATCTAAGGAGTCTATCGATGGCTGATATCAAAGCCCCCGTTTTTCCAGAATCTGTTGCTGACGGTACAATCGTTGAGTGGCATGTTGCTGAAGGTCAACAAGTTAACCGTGATGACCTATTGGCCGAAATCGAAACTGATAAAGTAGTACTAGAAGTTGTGGCACCAGATGATGGTGTTGTCACTCAAATCGTCAAACAAGTTGATGATACTGTTTTGTCTGACGAGCTTATCGCTCAGTTTGAAGCCGGTGCTAGTGCCGCTGCGGCTCCTGCTGCAGAAGCACCAGCTGAATCAGCCCAAGCGGCAGATGGTGGCGAGCCGGCACAAGCGCCTGCTCAAAATGCGAGCAATGATGCGGATCATAAAGATCAGAGCCCAGCCGTTCGTAAAGCAGCGAAAGAGAGTGGTGTAGACCCTAAAGATGTTGAAGGTACTGGTCGTGGCGGTCGTGTGACCAAAACTGACATGGCAAACCCAACATTGAAAGCGGACAGCAGCATCAAGTCTGATAGCGGCCGTCCAGTAGCTGAATCGGTGGGTGAGCGTACTGAAAAACGTGTTCCAATGACACGCCTGCGTAAACGCGTGGCTGAACGTCTGTTGTCAGCATCACAAGACACGGCTATGTTGACTACGTTTAACGAAGTGAACATGAAACCATTGATGGACATGCGTGCTAAGTACAAAGAACAGTTCGAAAAACGTCATGGCGTACGTTTAGGCTTTATGTCATTGTTCGTAAAAGCAGCGACAGAAGCCTTGAAACGTTTCCCAGCAGTCAACGCATCACTAGACGGTGATGACATCGTTTATCATGGTTTCTATGATATTGGTGTTGCAGTATCTTCAGACCGTGGTTTGGTAGTTCCAGTATTGCGTGATACCGATCGCATGAGCATGGCTGATGTTGAAAGCCGTATTCGTGAGCTTGGTGGCCTTGCACAGAAAGGTAAGCTGGGTCTAGATGATATGACTGGCGGTACGTTCACTATCTCAAACGGTGGCGTATTTGGTTCATTGATGTCTACACCTATCCTGAATCCACCACAAACTGCGATCTTAGGTATGCACGCTATCAACGAACGCCCAATGGCTGTCGATGGTAAAGTGGAAATCCTACCAATGATGTATCTTGCGCTGTCTTATGACCACCGTATGATCGATGGCAAAGAAGCAGTACAGTTCTTAGTTACTATTAAAGAGTTGGTCGAAGATCCAGCCATGTTACTATTAGACCTGTAAGCGCTTAAGCTTGTATCGGCAACCACTGATACAAGCTTTTTAATATTGATTAGATTGATCGTACTAGCTCTCTACGCATAAAAAAGCATGTTTTGACTGATAGGGTATATTGATTATCAAATAAAAATGTACTGGGTCAAACAGCGCTTATTTATATACGAGAGATTTTCGAATTATATAATAAATAAAATTAAAAATAGGAACCTACTATGAAAGACAGTTATGATTTAGTCGTCATCGGCGGCGGTCCTGGTGGCTACGAAGCTGCTATCCGTGCAGGTCAATTAGGTATGAGTGTTGCTTGTATCGAAAAACGTTTATACAAAGGCGAGCCTGCACTTGGTGGTACTTGTTTGAACGTTGGTTGTATCCCATCAAAGGCATTGCTTGATAGCTCACATCGCTATGAAGCGACCAAACACGACCTTGCTGAGCATGGCATCAGCACTAGCGATGTTGCTATCGATGTCGAGCAAATGATTGCTCGTAAAGAAGGCATTGTTAAGCAATTAACCGGCGGTGTCGCTGCACTATTAAAAGGTAATGGTGTTGACTGGCTACAAGGCTGGGGCACATTGGTTGACGGTAAAGGCGCTGACAAAAAAGTCAAGTTTACGGCTCTAGCAGACGACAGCGAAACCACCATTACCGCAAAAAACGTTATCCTTGCTGCTGGTTCGGTGCCTATCGATATTCCTGTAGCCAAAACTGACGGCGATCGTATCGTTGATTCTACTGGCGCACTTGATTTCACTGAAGTGCCTAAGCGTTTAGGCGTTATCGGTGCTGGTGTTATTGGTCTTGAGCTTGGTTCAGTATGGCGTCGCCTAGGTGCTGAAGTGGTTGTTTATGAAGCGCTACCAAGTTTCTTAGCCGCTGCTGACAAAGATATCGCTAAAGAAGCTGGTAAGTTACTGAAGAAACAAGGCCTTGATATCCGTGTTGATACCAAAGTGACCAATGCTGAAGTGAAAGGCGATCAAGTCGTTGTCACGAGCGAAACGAAAGGTGAGTCATCTGAGGAAAGCTTTGATAAGCTTATCGTTTGTGTTGGCCGCCGTGCTTACTCTGAAAAACTGCTTGGTGAAGACAGTGGTATTACCTTGACTGAGCGTGGTCTTATTGACGTAAACGATCAATGTAAAACCAATCTTGATGGCGTTTATGCTATTGGTGACTTAGTCCGTGGCCCTATGCTTGCGCATAAAGCGATGGAAGAAGGTATGATGGCTGTTGAGCGTATTCATGGCGAAAAACCTCAGGTAAACTATGACACCATTATCAATGTCATTTATACGCACCCAGAAATCGCATGGGTTGGTATGACTGAGCAGGAAGCTGAAGCAGCTGGCTATGAAGTTAAAACTGGCTCATTCAACTTAGCAGCTAACGGCCGTGCACTTGCTCAAAGTGAAGCGGAAGGCTCTGTTAAAGTTGTTGCTGATGCTAAAACAGATCGCTTGCTAGGTATGCATGCTATCTCTGCTGGTGCTGGTGATATCGTCCATCAAGGCATGATCGCGATGGAGTTTGTCTCTAGTATCGAAGATCTACAATTGATGACATTTGCGCATCCAACCATTTCAGAAGCTGTGCATGAAGCTGCTCTGTCTGCGGATGGCCGTGCAATTCACGCCATTCAGCGCAAAAAGCGTAAGAAATAAGTAGTTAGTTTGATAAGTACTGACTTATAACCTGACGGTAGGATCGCGGTAAAAGCGGTCACTACCGTCATGAGTGCGCCAGACGGACGTCTAATATACATATGCGCACTCATTTTCACTTTTTATTAATTGTAAAAAATAAAGGATACAATCAATGAATTTACATGAGTATCAAGCAAAAGAGCTGTTAAAAAGCTACGGATTGCCGATTCAAGAAGGCATTATTGCCCATAACGGCGATGAAGCTGCTGCTGCTTTTGATAAAACGCCAACAGACATTGCGGTTATCAAAGCGCAAGTACATGCTGGTGGTCGCGGTAAAGCGGGTGGCGTAAAGCTGGTTAAAACTCGTGAAGAAGCCAAGCAAGTTGCTGAAGAGCTAATCGGTACTAACTTGGTTACTTTCCAAACTGACGCTGATGGTCAACCAGTTAATTTTGTATTGGTTGCAGAAGATATGTACCCAGTACAAACTGAGCTATATCTTGGTGCAGTCGTTGATCGTTCTACGCGTCGCGTAACGTTCATGGCATCAACCGAAGGCGGCGTTGATATCGAAGAAGTCGCAAATGAGACACCAGAAAAAATCTTTAAAGTAAACGTTGATCCTTTAGTTGGTTTGATGCCTTTCCAAGCACGTGATGTGGCATTCAAACTAGGTTTAGAAGGCAAGCAAATCAATCAATTCGTTAAATTGATGACGGGTGCTTATCAAGCATTCATCGATAACGATTTTGCCTTGTTAGAAATCAACCCATTAGCCGTTCGTGAAAATGGCGAAATCGTTTGTGTTGATGGCAAAATTGGTATCGATTCAAACGCACTGTATCGTCTGCCTAAAATCGCAGCACTACAAGACAAGTCACAAGAAAATGAGCGTGAGCTTAAAGCGGCTGAGTTTGACCTAAACTATGTTGCTCTAGAAGGCAATATCGGTTGTATGGTTAACGGTGCTGGTCTTGCAATGGCTACCATGGATATCATCAAATTGTACGGCGGCAAGCCTGCTAACTTCTTGGACGTTGGCGGCGGCGCAACTAAAGATCGCGTTGTTGAAGCATTCAAGATCATTCTTGAAGACAGCAGCGTTGAAGGTGTTCTAATCAACATCTTCGGTGGTATCGTACGTTGTGACATGATTGCAGAAGCGATTATCGCTGCTATCAAAGAAGTTGACGTAAAAGTACCTGTTGTTGTCCGTCTAGAGGGTAACAACGCTGAAAAAGGCGCGCAAATCCTAGAAGAATCTGGTCTGAAATTGATTTCTGCCCAAGGTCTATCAGATGCGGCTCAAAAAATTGTCGATGCTGTTAAAGCTTAATATATTTGAGGCGTAGTCCTTTAAATATACGTGCTTAAGCATAGTAGTCAACGCGTAATAGCAGCTTGTTGGTATGAATTGATCATTAACATTTAATGGATAACACATCATCAAGTGGCTATTGCAAGACAACCGAATACAAGGAATAAATAATGAGTGTATTAATCGATAAAGATACCAAAGTATTGGTACAAGGTTTTACTGGTAAGAATGGTACGTTCCACTCTGAACAAGCGATTGAGTACGGTACTAAAGTCGTCGGCGGCGTAACGCCAGGTAAAGGCGGTCAAACGCATCTAGGCCTACCAGTATTCAACACGATGGCAGAAGCTATGGAAGCCACCCAAGCTGACGCTTCTGTTATCTATGTACCAGCACCATTTGTACTAGATTCTATCGTTGAAGCGGTAGATGCTGGTGTTAAATTGATTATCGTTATTACTGAAGGCGTGCCTACTTTAGACATGCTAAAAGCAAAACGTTATATCGAAGAAGCTGAAGGCGTACGCATGGTTGGTCCTAACTGCCCAGGTGTTATCACGCCAGGTCAGTGCAAAATTGGCATCATGCCAGGTCATATCCATTTGCCAGGTAAAGTGGGTATCATCTCACGCTCTGGTACATTGACTTATGAAGCCGTTGCTCAGACCACTAAGCTTGGTTTTGGTCAATCAACTTGTATCGGTATCGGTGGTGATCCTATCCCTGGTATGAACCAAATTGACGCATTGAAACTGTTCCAAGAAGATCCACAAACTGAAGCGATCATCCTAATCGGTGAGATCGGTGGTACTGCTGAAGAAGAAGCGGCTGCTTATATCAAAGACCATGTGACTAAGCCAGTTGTTGGTTATATCGCTGGTGTTACCGCTCCAGAAGGCAAGCGTATGGGTCATGCTGGTGCAATCATCTCTGGTGGTCAAGGTACTGCTGAAGAGAAATTCAAAGCGTTTGAAGATGCTGGTATCGCGTATACACGTGACCCATCTAAGCTTGGCGAGAAATTAAAAGAAGTTACTGGTTGGTAAGATAGGCATAAGTCTACAGTTTAACTACCAAAACTGCATTGAAATATCGAGAAGACACTCCTACAATGGGGTGTCTTTTTTTGTCTCAAAAATAAACTTATGAAAAACAAGATACTAGTCACGGGTGGTGCAGGTTATATTGGCACACACACCTGTATCGCCCTGCATGAAGCTGGGTATGAGATTGTAGTTTACGACAACTTATCTAATAGTAGTCGTGAATCAATCAATCGTGTCTCAAATCTCATTGGTCAATCTATTGAGTTTATCGAAGGCGATATTCGCAATGCTGAGTCACTTAGACAAGTGTTTTTATCTCATCATTTCTTTGGCGTGATTCACTTCGCTGGACTAAAAGCAGTTGGTGAATCTGTTGCCAAGCCACTGCTATACTACAATAACAACGTCAGTGGCACCATTACCTTACTACAAGTGATGGCTGAGTATGATGTCAAAAACCTCGTTTTTTCTTCCTCTGCGACTGTTTATGGTGATCCTGAAGTATTGCCAATTGATGAGAACTCAAAGCGCTCTTGTACCAATCCCTATGGTCAGAGCAAGCTGGCAGTTGAGCACATATTAGAAGACCTAGCCGTATCTGATGACAGCTGGAACCTGATACCTCTTAGATACTTTAATCCAGTAGGGGCACATCTGTCAGGGCAGATTGGCGAAGACCCTAATGACATACCTAATAATTTGATGCCTTATATCTCGCAAGTCGCTGTTGGTAAGCTTGCCAAACTTAATATTTTTGGTAATGACTATCCAACTACTGATGGTACTGGTGTGCGTGATTTTATCCATGTCACAGATCTGGCGCAAGGTCACGTTGCTGCGCTGAACTATTTAGAGCGAAAAGTGGCATCAGTAGGATTCTTACCCATTAACTTAGGCACTGGTAAAGGGACTTCTGTTTTAGAATTGGTATCTGCATTTTCCGATGTATCTGGAAAAGATATTCCTTATCAGTTTACAGATCGTCGTGCTGGTGATATAGCAAGCTGCTATGCGAGTGCCGATAAAGCGAAAAACCTGTTAGAGTGGCAAGCAAAATTATCAATTACTGATATGTGTCAAGATACGTGGCGTTGGCAAAGCATAAATCCTAATGGGTACAGGTAAATATTAATATTCATTTATATATATTGCTACACATTAAAGAGTATTCTGATATCGAAATTTTCTAATTATGGGGATTTTCTAATTATGACAGAGAATATATTATTCTATAATAATATCGTACTAAAAATACATTGAAAAATCATGGTGATCTTATTACTATGGCTTTTTTTATCTCAACATATATAAATAATTAAGGAAAGATGCATGCTCAGTAATTCAACGATACTAGTAACAGGTGGTACTGGCTCATTTGGTCACAAATTTATTCCTATGACCTTAGAAAAATATAATCCCAAAAAAATTATAATCTTTTCAAGAGATGAAATGAAGCAATGGGAAATGGCGAAACTTTTTGAAGGCGACAATAGAGTTAGATTTTTCATTGGTGATGTTCGTGATAAAGAACGCTTGTATCGTGCTTTAGACGGCGTAGATTACGTTGTACATGCAGCAGCAACTAAAATTGTACCTACGGCAGAATATAACCCTTTTGAGTGTGTTAAAACTAATGTACATGGTGCTATGAATCTGATTGATGCTTGTATCGATAAAGGTGTCAAAAATGTAGTGGCTCTTTCTACTGATAAGGCGAGCAGCCCTATTAATTTATACGGAGCTACAAAGCTAACTTCGGATAAGCTTTTTGTCGCAGGTAATGCTTATAGTGGCCAGCATGTTAGTAAATTTGGTGTGGTTCGCTACGGTAATGTAATGGGTTCACGTGGTTCAGTAATACCTTTCTTTTTATCTATCAAAGAAAAAGGTGAGCTGCCTATTACAGACGATCGTATGACACGTTTTATGATCACCTTAGAAGAAGGTGTTGAACTAGTTTGGCATGCTTTTGAAGATATGGAAGGTGGTGAAATTTATGTTAAAAAAATTCCATCAATGAATATTATGGATGTAGCAAAAGCTGTAGCACCAGAAGCTAAAACTAAAGTAGTTGGTATAAGACCGGGTGAAAAACTACATGAGCAAATGATTGGCGCTGAAGATTCTTATTATACATATGAGTATCCTGAACACTTTAAAATCTTACCAACCATTAACAATTGGGGTCATTCTCCTGAAAGGGTAAAAGACGGTAAATTAGTTCCAGAAGGTTTTGTTTATTCAAGCGATAACAACACAGAATGGATGCCAAGAGAAGAACTTGAGTCTTGGATAAAAGAAAATAAAGATAATATTGGTAAAATATAATGGAATTTATCCCATACGGTCGCCAAAATATTACAGAGGAGGATATTGACGCAGTCGTCAATGTCCTTAAGTCTGATTATTTAACTCAAGGTCCAAAAGTACCAGAGTTTGAACAAGCGATTAAAAATCATTGTAACGTTCAACATGTGCTTGCGATGAATAGTGCAACCTCGGCACTACATGCTGCATGCCTAGCATTAGATGTAGGAAAGGGTGATATTGTTTGGACTACTCCTATCACTTTTGTCGCTTCAGCAAACTGCGCTTTATACTGTGGTGCTACTGTCGATTTTGTAGATATTGACTCGCAGACTTATAACTTATCTGTTCAGTCTTTAAAACAGAAGCTTGAGACCGCTAAGAAACAGGATAAACTACCTAAAGTTGTTATTCCTGTACATTTATGCGGACAACCTTGTGATATGGCGACTATATATAAATTGTCACAAGAGTATGGCTTCTCGATTATTGAGGATGCGTCTCATGCAATAGGTGGTAGCTACCAAAGTAAACCTATAGGTAATTGCCAATATTCAGATATCACTATTTTTAGTTTTCATCCAGTTAAGATTATTACTACTGCAGAAGGTGGTGTCGCTACCACTAATAGTGATGAGTTAGCGCAAAAGATGGATCTTCTTCGTAGTCATGGTATTACTCGTGATACCGAGTTAATGACTCACGAACCCGATGGCCCTTGGTATTATCAGCAAGTTGATCTAGGTTTTAATTATCGTATGACTGAGTTGCAGGCAGCGCTCGGTGTGTCACAGATGAAACGTTTAAATGACATCACTAAAAAGCGCCATGAAGTAGCTAAGCGCTATAATGAGCTTTTAAAAGATCTGCCTTTAATGACTCCATATCAAGATTCTCAAGGTCATTCAGGTTTACATCTGTATGTCATAAGATTGGATACTAACAACATCAACGTGACTCATAAAAAAGTATTTGAGATGTTGCGTATAGCTAACATAGGTGTGAATGTTCACTATATTCCTGTCCATCTGCAACCCTATTATAAAAGTAAATTAGGTTTTGAGGAGGGAGATTTTCCTGAATCAGAAGCCTATTACTCTCAGGCGATTAGTTTACCAATGTATCCTGAATTATCAGAAGAAGAGCAAGTGTATGTTGTCCAGATATTAAGGAATATCTTGTTATGAAAAAAAGTGTTGCATTAATTCCTGCTCGGGGTGGAAGTAAGCGTATTCCCCGCAAAAATATTAAAGATTTTTGTGGAAAGCCAATTATTGCTTATTCTATAGAAGCTGCTTTAAGAAGTGGATGCTTTGATAAAGTAGTTGTATCTACAGATGATGAAGAAATAGCTGCTGTTGCAAGAGAGTATGGTGCTGATGTTCCTTTTTTGAGGCCTAAAGAAATTAGTAATGACTTCGCAACAACGAAAGATGTCATTACTCATTTTTTAGCGTATTTAAAAGAAGAAGGCTATGATTATGATTATCTTTGTACTATCTACGCTACAGCGCCTCTCATTCAAGAAAAATACCTAATAGAGGCTGATAATAAACTACAAGACTCAAATGTCGTCAATGTATTTAGCTGCTCAACAATGCCATTTCCTATACAAAGAACCTTTAAGCTAGACAAGAATGGTCATTGTGAAATGTTTTGGCCAGAAAACTTTAATAGCCGCAGCCAAGATTTGGAAGAAGCATATCAAGACGCTGGTCAATTTTACTGGAAAAAAATAAAAGTTGAATCCACAAAAAATATGTTTGACTCTGATAGTGCCGGAGTGGTCATACCAAGACACTTTGTTCAAGATATTGATACACTAGAAGATTGGGAAAGAGCTGAATATATGTATCAAATAATTAATAAATAGGATGGATATGAAGAATACAATATTGATTTTGGGTACAAATTCGGGTCAGCTTGATCTAATCAAAGCCATGAAAGAGTTAGGATGGTTTGTCATCGGTTGTTCGAACAGATCTGATGAAGTTGGTGTTAAATATACTGATAAGTTCTTTGAAGTTGACATTCGGGACATTGATGCCGTATCAAAAATCGCAATAGAAAACAACGTGGATTTGGTCTATTCAGTATCTTCAGATACAGCTATTAAATCAGTTGTACAAGTTTCCAGTAAACTTAACTTACCTACTTTTTATTCAGAAGATCTAATTCGCTTGCTCGATAATAAGCAAGAACTGCGAAGATTTCTGAATGATGCTAAGCTGAGCTATGTAAATTATATAGAAATTGATGACATTAGCGATAGTTCTGATTGGGATACATTCCCATGTATCGTGAAGCCATCAAATGCGCAGGGACAAAGAGGCGTACAAAAGGTAAATAATCTTAAAGAATTGCAAGAGTCAATTCTGAATGCCAAACAGTTCTCGTCGAATAATACTGCAATCATTGAAGATTTTTTGGATGGTGTGGAAATATCATGCAATGTACTAGTTTCAAATGGCCAGATTATATTTGACACACTCTCAGAACGTCTAACTTACAATGATGATTATTTTGGCATACCAAAGGGGCATGTGATACCTTGTGTCAATATTGATGAAAATGCTCAAAAAGAGGCTGTTGTGTTAGTTCACAACGTGGTTAAAGCATTAGACATTAAGAATGGGCCTTTGTACTTTCAAATGAAAGCCACAACAAAAGGTGTCAAGATTATTGAGATTGCTCCAAGATTGGATGGATGTCATGTGTGGAGGCTCATCAAGGATGCTACAGATAGAAACTTCTTAACTGAGACACTTGAGGTTCTATTGAATGATCATAAGAACACTCAACCTGTAGCGTTAAAAGATAGTCAATATTACGAATTAATCTTTCAACACTCAGAACCAAGCCAAACATTTCAAGAGAAAAGCTTTCCTATTCCAGCGAATGCCTTATATCATGAATATAGATACTCTAACGGAGACTCCATTAATATAATCAATGGAAAGAAAGAAGTCGTAGGTTACTATGTTGCTGAATTTTCAAAAGACAAATGGGTAAATGAATGAGACTAATAGTTACAGGTGCTACTGGATTTATAGGCAAACATCTAGTCGAATCCGCCAAGCAGCATTCTGAAATTGTCTGTTTAACTAGAAGTTCTGAAAATCAAAGTAATCATAAGAATGTAAGTTTTGTACAAACAACTTATGAGCTTGATAGTTTGAGAGATATTCTCCGTGAAGATGATGTTTTAATTCATCTGGCTGGTCAAAGGTTGACGAAAGATGAGACTAACCCAAAACTACTTAGTTTTATTGAGCCAAACATCAAACTGACTGAGAACTTGCTTATAGCTGCTTGTGAATCCAACATTAAGCAAGTTGTTTTAGCTTCTAGCATTGGTGTTTATTCAGAAACTGATAGCATGCCATACGTAGAAAATACGATTACCAATCCTAGTACTATCTATGGGCTCTCAAAGCTAATTGGAGAGCAGTTAGTTAATTACTATTGTATGAAAAACAGTATAAAAAGCACAGTATTAAGATTCTCTCAGTGTTATGGTGTTGGAGAAAAAGACACACCCGTTTTAATGAAATTTATAAAGCAAGCTAATGAAAAACAAAAGATTATTGCTCAAGATAATGAGTTCTACTTAGATGAGATTTATATCAAAGATGTCATTGATGCCATACTTTTAGTAGTCAATAAAGAGGCTGAAGGTACTTTCAATATAGGTGGTGGAAAGGCTTATTCGATCTTAGAAATGGCTGAAACAGCAAATTTAATTTTCAATAATGAAAAAAATATTGAAGTTTCATTAGGTATCAAAAAACACAATCAAAGCAACTTTTTATCGATACAAAAAATTAAAGAGCATCTGAACTGGTCACCTAGATTTGATTTAGAAAAATCTTTGATTGACATGAAAGAAGCTTATGAAATAAGGAAAGACTGAAAGTGAAAACATTAAAAGAAGTTTTATACAAAGGGAGTTCAAAAGAAAATGAACAAACTCCTTTTATCATTGCAGAGATGTCAGGTAACCATGGCGCATCGCTCGAACAGGCATTGAAGATTGTTGATCATGCATCACAAACAGGTGTGGATGCTTTAAAACTGCAAACATTTACACCCGAGTCAATGACTTTAAACTTGGATCATGAGCATTTTAAAGTGACCAATAAAAAGTCCTTATGGTATGGTAGAAGGTTGTATGACTTATATGAAGAGGCTCAGACAAAGTACGAATGGCATAAAGCTATTTTTGATAGAGCCCGTGAAAGAAATGTTTTATGTTTTAGTACACCGTTCGATGAAGCAGCTGTAGATTTATTAGAATCATTAAACGTTCCAGCATATAAGATTGCTTCGTTTGAGTGTGTAGATATACCTTTGATTAAGTATGTTGCCCAGGCTAAGAAGCCAATGATTATATCTACTGGTATGGCATCTATTGCTGAAATTGATCTGGCTGTTAATACGGCTTTGAAAAATGGCTGTACTCAGCTAACGCTTTTGCAATGTACTAGTAGCTATCCAGCGCCAGCATCAGAAGCAAACTTAAGAACTATCCCTCACATGAAAGAGTTGTTTGGTTGTCAAGTAGGTTTGTCTGACCATACCTTGGGTATAGGCTCCGCAATAGCGGCTACAACATTAGGTGCGACTGTTATAGAGAAGCATTTTAAGTTAGAAGATGATGAAGATAGCATTGATGCTGCATTCTCTCTGACGCCAAGTCAATTCAGACAGCTTGTTACTGAATGCAAAACTGCTGCTGAAGCTATGGGACAGGTATCCTATGGAGTGAGTGAAGCTGATACCTTGGCTAGAAAAAATAGAAGATCTATTTATGTTGTTAATGACATCAAAGCTGGTGAGTTGATTACCACTGAAAATATTAGAAGAATAAGACCTGGGCATGGTTTATCACCAAAATACTTTGATGAAGTGATTGGAAAACGGGCTGCATTAGATTTGGATATAGGTACACCGTTAGATTGGAATCAATTAGAGAATTAATTATGACTCACTACTGGCTCAACAAAGCAAAAAAAAATCTTTTAGCCTCTAAAGAGTTTTCTAAAGCGAAAGAACTCTTAGAGACTAATGATTTTTTAGAAAAGAAGGAGTTCAGAAAAATAAAAGAAATTCTTGATTCTAAAGAATTTTCTAAAGCAAAAGACTTTTTAAAAGCTAAAGAATCACAATTTCTAAAAGCCAAAGATATATTTATTGTCAAAGCAAATGAACATCATGGTAGTGATATAAAAGAAACGTTACAAGAATTGGTAGACAATGAACAGTTAAGAGTCACTTCTCGCAGAAAATACGGTGTGCACCTTGAAGAACTGTTAACTTCAGAGAAAGGTTTACATAATTTAGGTATTGTTTCTACTGAACTTCTAAATGAGAACCCAGATAGTATTTTATTGATATATTTGACGGTCGTTTCTTTAGCTAAGGAAGAAAGGTTTGAAGAAGCATCAGATCTTATTTCAAAACAAGTCGTAAAGCTAAAGCTAAACAAAATATTAAGTATCAAAGTTAGGGATAAGCAGTTAGTCGCTCTGTTAAAGGTTTGGAGAGTACTTGATCTCATAGCAAGAGAAAATATGAAGTGGGCAGATGGTGATAATTTAAAAAGTAAAAATTATGATGACTTAGACTTTTTATTAACAGAACAAGATTTGGAAGATCCTGAGTTAACCTCTGATCTTATTCTGTTTTATGCTGAGCCGTATTTGCAAGGTAAGCTTCAGCATAATTACTTAAATATATGTCAATCAGCATTCGATAAGTCCCAAACTTTAGATAAAAAACTAAAAGTTATTTATGCTATTAGAAGAGAAGGTATAAGGCGTCTCCCTAGCTATCATGAGCACTATGACTTGGCGACTTCGCTATATACCTCTTTAAAAAGCGAAATTAATAACTTTGTGAGTCAGTCTTTGGTTGCTAGAACATTGAAAGATGTAAAAACGTTAAGAACAATAATGAATGTAGGAAGGTCGTTAGGGCAGGAGGATATCTATAGACCAGCTAAGGATGCAATCATTGAAATAGCAATGTCGAAGCAAGGGCAGTCAACAGTTTGGACTGCCGCCTTTACACTTATGGAAGATGATAAAGAAAATTATGATATATCTAAAAGAATCCTAAGCCTAGCTGATAAAGATCCTCAGCACGCTTCAGACATTCAGCATTTCTTAGAATGGGCTGTATTAGCAGAAGAGTATCAATTAGCTTATAACTTTTTTTCTAAGCAGCCAAGAAAGGTAAAAGAAACTAAAAATGCTCTCTCCTATGTGAAAATACTTCATAGGCTCAAGAAATTTGAAGAAGCAGAGGAAATTACTCGAGGTGTACATATCTCTCTCTTGTCACGAAGCCATAATTTATGTCCATATACCAGTTGGTCATTAGTTAAGAGAGTAGGCGAGCTCAAGTTTTTGAAAGATACCGCCATATTATATCAAAGTGTACCTCAACCTAAAGATCCAAAGGGAGTGATTTTTATCACCCCAAGATCTATAGAGCAATTGAGAAAAACCCCTATTGTGCTTCTAATGGAACTCAAAAGACTTGGTTGGGCCGTCATACCGCTTTCAGAAGGCCTTTTGCCCACAGAAAAAACCAATAATAAATACATCAATGAATTTATTGATACCATAACAATGAATAGAGAAATAAAGAGAGGTTCTAAGCTTAAACTTGATGTTGAATTTGACCTTGCCTTAGATAAAGGTCAAATGAAATGGAAGGATATCGATTTATCTCATGTTGTATGGGAAGAGTCAGCCATTAATAAACGTATTTATGACGTAGATTATACTTGCCCATCATTAAACAAATATTTAGAAAATATTTATACTACAACGAAATCGGCAGCAACTGTTTTAGACAATATCTTTAAATCAAAAGATGATATTGGTTTAAGAATTGGGTTTATTGTACAGTTTAATGCAAGATTGCCGGATGCGCTTTATCGTTTCTATTGTGAGCAATACGGCAATCCTGAAGATTTCTTTTGCGTACATTCTGCAAACGGATATCAAAACTACTTTTCTAATTTTTCGACCAATATATCGTCCAAATGTGTTGTCAGAAATATGACGAAGTATCCTCATACAAGATCGGCTAGCTTTCCATTACCAGAAGAGTTTGAAGTTTTCTATCAAGAAAATACATATCGTGCAGAGGAAATTTTACAAACGGTTAGTAATGTTACAAACGTAAAAAGATCAATCTCTTACGATGATGATTCTGTTGAGAAGAGAGCGGCGATTCAATATATTAAGAATTGGAAAGCGTCTGGTAAGAGAGTTGTTTGTGCGTTTGGTAAGGTTGTTTATGATTCAGGAGTTCCGTTTGATGGAGGCGCTGCACATTCAGATATGAAGGACTGGATTAATCATTCTATTCAAACGGTCGATGGCACAGACACCCTGCTACTTATTAAACCTCATCCACATGAACTTAACCAGCAAATTTCAACATTTGGAAATGCAGTATTTAGAGACATCATTGAGAAAGAAAATCAAAACACTATATTTTTGGATCATAATTGGTTCAAAATGGATGATTTGAAAGACTTAATAGACTTTGCCATTGTCTATAACGGTACTTCAAGTATTGAGTTGGGTGTAATGGATATTCCAACTATTCTGTGCGGACATTTTGGGACAGTTGACTATCCAGTAGGGCACCCTTCGCCGAAAAATAGACTGCATTTCGAAAAAATGCTGAGAGGCGAGTCTGAACTTGTGGTTGATAGTGAATTAAAGTATAGGTCAGCCCTATGGCTTTTTTATATGGGCAGTAGTCTGTTTACGACAGACTATAGATATCACTCAAGGCCGGTCACCAATAAAGTTCTTTACCCGCCATACTGGTTTAATAAAGATGTAAATCGTTATTTAACCAAAGGCGATCAGAACGTAAGAAAATTGGCTTTGGAAATTATTGAATAGGATTAGAAATTGGATATAGTCGTTATAAGATGTTCAGCAAGTGCTACGGTTGGATTTGGCCATTTGGTCAGGTGCAGAGTACTTGCTGAATCGTTAAGTACAAGAGGGTATGGTGTCGTAATGGTGGGACCACCAAATAGCCTAAAAAATGAAACTGATGAAGATATTTTTATTGAGTGGATTCCTCGAGAAAATTGGTCTAGCTCACAAGGCGAAGCTGATTTTCATCTTAGTGTATTGGAGAAGTATGACTCCAAACATATTATTATTGACGATTATAGGTCTGATGGAGAGCATCAAACAAAGTTGCGTGAAAAAGGCATAAGAATTGTTCAGCAATATGATGCCAGTAAAAAGCAAAATTTTGCTGCTAATTTAGTAGTAAATGGTAGCCCACATGAGAAATCTGAGTTTTATAGCAAAGATGTTTTATATAATGATGTAGAGTTCTTATTGGGTCCTAAATATTGTATTTTACGACCCATATTTTTTAGTCCTACACTCAAGGAAAATCACAAAGAAAAGAAAATCTTGATGACTTTTGGGGGTGGTAGCGATAGAGGTGCGATTCTTTATATTTTGAAGAAATGCTATCAATCTATTACAGAGAAGCACTGGAAGCTAACCATAATAGTTAGTGATAAAAACGAAAATATCAAAGAGATATCTGATTGGATCAGCTTAAACGGCCATCAAAATATAGAGCTTATTGTCAATCCTGATAGTATGGCAGAAATAATGTCAACCTGTCGTTTCGCTATTATGGGCGGTGGTACTACTATATTTGAAGCAGCATATCTTGGCATTCCAGCGCTACTAATCCCTATTGCTGATAATCAAATCAACCAATGTGTGGGTTGGGACGAACTGGGCGGGATGAAGTACATCTCAACATTTGACACACTTGATGAAAGCAATCTCAAAGATAGTCTAGTAGAGTTCCTAAGTGAACATAGCTTGGTAGAATCATATAGCCAACGTCTCAAAGCGATTATTGATGAGCATGGCTATCAAAGAATACTTGATAAGTTATTAGACCATGAGCGATAGCGAGCTTCCATCACCTCTGAAAGGTGATAACCATTCTATATTCATTAGATCAGGTTCATCTAAGTTGGTGATTCTCTTTTCTGCAATTAACATGAAAGAGAATCAATTTAATTTTTGGCAGCTTGGCAGAGAAATTGATGAGAATATAATTTTTGTTAATGATCCTTCTAATCAATGGTATCTCAATGGTATTCCAAGCTTAGGCACAAGCTTGGATCAGACAATATTCTGCCTCAGAAAATGGATAGATTATTTAGGTATTAAGGACGTATATTCTGTTGGAACCAGTATGGGTGGGCATGCGGCTATCCATTATGGAATAGAGTTAAACGCAAATATCTTGTCATTTCCAGCTGAGACTATACTAGGAGAGCAGCATTCTAGAAGTATAAAGCACTTAGAAAAAGATATAGTAAAAAAAGACTTTTTACTAGAAAAGATAGCTCACTTTAATAAAACAATATATATGATAATTGGGGAGTCTACTCCTAAAGATTTAATCAATGCAAGTTATATCAGAAAATTCGAAAACGTTAAAATTCATTCGCTTTTAGGTGTCGATCATTATGTACCGTCAGTGATTTCGCGTTCTAGTAAATTATATACGTTGTTAACGAGTTTTGTTTCTGATGGTCTTATTGAAAAAGATTTGTTCTCAAATTTAGGAAACTTCAACATATATGATGATGAATTGTTTTCTGACCTCACTGAATCATATCATAATTTTGAATCTGACAATCTTGATAAGTGCATTGCTTGTGCTGATAAAGTACTAGTTAAGTTTCCAGCTTTTGAAAGTGCGTTGTATATGATTGGAGACAGTTATCTACAAAAAGAAGAGTATCAGCTGGCAATGGATTATTTGGCAAGAGCAATCATGATAGCGCCTAATAATGCTGATTACTTATTTAAATACTCACATACTCTCAGAATGTTAGGTGATAAGAAGACGAGCTTACACCTTTTGGACATTTTAATTCAAAAGTTCCCAAATTATGCCAAGGCTTATTATGCTAGAGGTAATATGCAGGTAGAAGAGGGGAATGAGTCAGCGGCTTTAGAGTCATTTAAACTAGCATTTTCACTAAACAGTAAGAATGAAAAATTCGAAAATAGGTATCTAAAATTGCTTAATAAAATATAATAATATTAAATTTTTTTATTTATAAATAGGCATGCTTTAGTAATGAATAGTAATCTATCTTAAATCTCAATTGTTACTACTTGGAACGAGTTAATAGTATCGAATTTCGCAACTATAAATTATATTAGGACACTAGCATAAGTTGTAATAATTAAATGTATTAATTTATCTAATCTTATAAATAAGAATAAGTCTTTAAAAAGCTAAAATGTAAATTTCTAACAAGGATGGCAGGCTTTCGTAATATGCTTTAAGTTTTCGTATGGGAGCCTAAGAGTAGATATAATAATTTATACTGATTAAAAATACATCAACTTGACTTTGTTAAGCTTATTCTGCATTATTCTAACATAACTAACATAACTAACATAACTAACATAACTAACATAACTAACATAACTAACATAACTAACATAACTAACATAACTAATATGGCTTTCAAACCTAACATTTACGGCAAATGGAGAAGAATTGAGATGAGCGAAATACCAGAGATTAGTGTTTCTGAAAACCCATTAGCTAGACTGGATAAAATTCAAGCTAGAGATAAGCCAAATCCACGATGGAGCACCCATTTTAAAAATAATCTGCTAACAACTACTAAGAAACCACTTTTCAAAAAAACTGATAAAATTTTTGCTGTTGGTAGCTGCTTTGCAGAGCGAATACGTACAGCATTGAATGGGCAAGGCTTTGAAGTTGGCCCGCCTATGCAAGAAATTGTAATGGATACTGAGCGTTTCAAAATTGATCGTCTTCCAAATAGACCTCACATGGATTATTTTAATAGTTTCACTGTGCGCCAAGAATTTGAGCGATATATTGGAGAGTGGAAGCAATCGGAAGACGACTATTGGACTATTAATAAAGACCCGTATTGGGGTGGCAATACAATATATCAGGATCCTTACCGTCGTATGGTAATCGGACGTACTCCCGAAGATCTTCGAGAAGCAGTGTTTCATTGCAACACTGCAGTTGATAAAGGAATCAGCGAAGCAGATTTATTTATTATAACTTTTGGTATGGCTGAAGTGTTTCGAAACTTGTCTAGTGGGAAAATCGCTTGTCAAAAACCAGGGTATTCGGGAGGGGCTGGAGAGTTCGAGACAGAGTTTCACATGTCAACTTTTTCTGAAAACTACGAAAACTTGAAAAAAATTACTGAAATAATAAAAACGGTTCGACCAAATGCGCAGATCGTTTTTACATTATCTCCAGTTAGTTTAGCACGTACTTTTTCTGATAACGATATCTTAGTTGCAAACTCTGAAGGTAAAGGGATTTTGCGAGCAGCAATCGGGCAAATCGTTAGGGAGTATGAACAGGTTTCATACTTTCCATCGTACGAGATTGTCATGCATAACTCCCCTGAAAGTTTTCGTGAAGATGATGGGCGTCACGTTTCAGATTGGGTTGTCAATCGAATTGTCGATGCTTTTGTTGAAACGCATGCAGACTTAAACTGATCGATTTGATTAAAAGGATTACTAATGTATCAGCCGATTGATAAGCTTCTGATTGAAGCGAGAGATTACAGTGTTCGACTTGAAACAAGTGCCGCTCAAGATTTAGCAATGAATCTTGAGAATTATTTGAGTCCGTCTTGGACGGTACGCAAAGTGCTCGAAGGTTATGAACGTTATGCTAAAACGGGCATTAACGATGAAACAACTTACAAGCTTTTCCGAGAAGCCTTTAGTGAAACACAGGGACGTAGCAATCGCGTATTTAGTAATGTGCTTTCAGATCATGTTGGCAAGACTGAATATGACTACTCTCAAACTATTTTTGGTGAAGATGTTGATGCTATAAACACTGTGAAGACTGGGCTTTATCATCTTAAGCACCATGGGTTTTATAAAACAAAACTTCAAGTACCTGCGGAAATAGTTGAGAAATTAAAAAACAAAATTTTGGGTAGTATGGAGGCTGATTGTGGCAGTGATGTCGAAAAGGCGATTGCTGGAACAGATGATGCCCCTTTACAGATTAAAGGAAAGCACGGTCCAATAGCTACGTTTGAGGAAATGTACGAAATTTCAAGTGATCCAATCTTATTGGCTATGGTTCAGGAGTATATGGGTGTACCGCCGATTTTCAATACTCCTGTCGCTTTCTTAAATTCGGCCCGCGAAGTTAAGTCGCAAAGAGAACTTTCAGATACGGCACAGCTTTATCATCATGATATGCATCGCTTGCAGTTTGTGAAGCTTTTCATATATTTAACCGATGTAGATATGGAAGCTGGACCACATACATTAATACCAGGTACGCATCGCAGCAGACCCTTGAAAATGTGGGCAGATGGACGGCATGCGGACAGCGCAGTAATCCAATCAGGCCTTATGGATAATGAAGTTAATATCGTCGGTCCAGCAGGAACGGTTTTTCTTGTAGATACTAGTGCATTACATAAGGGGGCTAACCCTCTTAGTAAACATCGCTTAATGGCACAGGTTCAATATACTAACTCATTATTCGGTCGACCATGGCCTGAAACAGAGCGAAAAATTTCTCTTGCTGCAAAAAGTGAAAATAAAACAGTCAATCAAGCTGCCGAATTGGTTCGGAAATACGCACAGCGTTCTGGCGTTCGCTTTATGCAGAACTATATCTAATTTATATGGTTATAAAAAGTCATTATTAGGCCAGCTTTTGCTGGCCTAAAGCTTTTGGGAAAATTAAAATTAGATTATAGCATTGCTTCCTGCGTGTAATTTTTAATACTAGAGGAGCTGAAGAAAGTAATATCAATAATGTATTAGACTAAGTTATAGTCTTCATTATTTTTAGATATAATATTGTTATAGCCTTACTGCCTTTCAGTGCATTACGAACAATTAATATTTAGTAGGTTTTTCAATGATACTGTATCGATTGACCCGAAAGTTAATACGTGACCCGAAGCAGTTCTTCCACGATTTTATCAATCATCGTAAAAATCTTAAAATTGACACTCAACGAACTATTTTCGCCTTTAATATAAAAGAGTGGAAGAGGCCTTATTTACAGAGCCTTTATCCAGACAGAACACTTGTATATATTCCTATAAACTTGAATGAATCGTTAGTTAAAAGAAAGTATTTGCCTCATATACTCAATAACGATATAGACGTTCTCGTTTGGGGCATGCTTCTACCTAAAACTATTAAAGACAGTAATGCAAGAATTACGTATGTCGAAGATGGTTTTATTCGTTCAGTCGGTTTGGGTTCTGAGCATACTCCACCTATGTCATTGAGCTTTGACTCAAAGACAGTTTACTTCAATGCACAAGAAGCTTCTGATTTAGAAGATATTCTCAACACTTATGACTTTGCATCAGATTCAGAGTTGATGGCACGTGCTAAACGGCTAAAGGATGCTTTACTCAATACTGGGATAAGCAAATATAATCATAATTCTGATGTTGATCTTGATAGCGTTTATGGAGAAAAAACCAAAAAAAGAGTGTTGGTACTTGGGCAAGTTGAAGATGATGCATCTATAAAATATGGTTGCTCTGTTCCCATCACTAATAATGACTTAGTGCGCATGGCCGTACTTGAAAATCCTACTTCCCAAGTAATTTATAAGCCTCATCCAGACGTGTTACTTCAAAAGCGTAAAAGGCTTTCAGACCCAAAGGAAGTAGCAGATATCTGTAAGGTATTAGTGAATGATATCCCGCTTGCTCAGTCACTACAGACAATTGATCATGTCTATACAATAACTTCTCAAGCCGGATTTGAAGCTTTATTAAGAAATATACCAGTCACAACGCTTGGTTGCCCTTTCTATTCTGGTTGGGGCGTTACGGATGATCGTCAGCCAAACTCTCGTCGAAAAGCAAAGCTGACAATAGAAGAGATACTTGCGGCTGCCTATATACTGTATCCTAAGTATTTTGATTTTAGTAATGGGAAAAAAGTTGAGGTCGAGCATATTATTGAAAAATTATTAGTTGAAAGATCTAATTATATGGGTTTTAAGAACTAATAAATGTTGAACTTTAAAAGTCAAAAAACTTACTACAGCAGAATACTATTTTTACCGTATTTCTTTCATATTGAACCGGCTATAAAATAATGCTGATTAAATCTATAGAAAGCGTTTATTCAAAAAACTCTAAGTTAATGGTTATTTATTAATATTTGCGAGCTTTTATTACATGATTAAGTTTGGTATTACCCACGCTGTTATACCCGTTGCAGGCTTTGGCACTCGTATGCTGCCATTGTCCAAATCTGTGCCAAAAGAACTACTGCCACTAGGTAATCGTCCTGCCATTCATTATGTGGTCGAAGAGGCAATCGCTGCTGGCATCAAACACATCGTCTTGGTTGGTCATGCGCAAAAAAGTGCGATTGAAAACTACTTTGATATCAATGCCGAGCTAGATAGCCAGTTGCGCCAAAAAGGCAAAAACGAGCTGGCTGATAGTTTAAACTGGCTACCAAAAGATGTGACAGTCTCGATGATACGTCAAGGTAAGCCATTAGGTTTGGGTCATGCAGTGCTCGCTGCGCGCCCGATTATTGGTGAGCATGATTTTGCCGTATTATTACCTGATGTTGTGCTTGATCCTTTTACTGGTGATATGACTACTGATAACTTAGCCTTTATGATTGATGCTTTTGCTGAAGACAATCATTCACAAATATTGGTCGATAATGTTGCCGATGAAGATGTGCATAAATATGGTATTGCTAAGCTGAGCGACGCTATTGAGATTGATGAGCAATCAGATACCAATACTAGCTTTAAAGTCGCAGGATTTGTAGAAAAGCCTAACTTAGCCGATGCACCTTCTAAGTTAGCAGTGGTTGGTCGTTATGTCTTTAGCAATCAAATTTTTGACTATTTGACCAATACCAAAGCCTCGGTCGGTGGTGAGATTCAGCTGACCGATGCTATCGATGCCTTGATTAGCGAATACGGCGTGAATGTCACGACCATGCGCGGCGACAGCTATGATGCAGGCGATATGCGCTCATACATGCAAGCATTTATCTATTTTGCCAAGCAGCAATTAGCAGAAGATGAATAGCTGATGGCTGAGATAAAGGGCAATAGCGCTTATAACAGTGCTCGAAACTCTACATACTGGCAGCAGCTACAAATGCTCGCGAAGCAGCCATGGTCACTGGCAGCTTTGTTTGCACAAGATGACAGTCGTGCAACGCGCTTTAGCATGCAAGCTGGCGCGCTATATATGGACTATAGCAAACAATGTATTGACGAGCAGGTGCTGGCAATTCTGTTGCAGTTAGCAGAAAGCTGTGAATTGTCCACAAGGATTGATGCACTGATGCAAGGGGCGATGGTCAATACCAGTGAGGAGCGTGCTGCCTTGCATACAGCACTACGATTGCCAAAGTCTGCCAAACTAGACGTTGATGGGCAAAACGTCGTCGCTGATGTGCATGATAGTCTGTCGCAAGTAGCACGTTTATCTGAACGTGTCCGTAGTGGTACATGGCGCGGATTTTCTGGTAAAGCTATTACGGATGTGGTCAATATTGGCGTTGGTGGCTCTGACCTTGGTCCGCTTATGGCGACGACCGCGCTGGATGAGTGGGCAGATACCGACATTGAAGTACATTTCGTCTCTAATATGGACGGTACTCAGCTTGATAATTTGCTCAAGCACCTCAATCCTGAAACGACCTTGTTTATCATCTCCTCTAAATCCTTTGGTACTATTGATACGTTATCTAATGCTAAGACAGCATTGTCATGGCTGCTTGCCACTGCCAAGCGGCGTGCAGGTACTGAAGACAGTGTGCTACGCCGCCACTTTATTGGTATATCTGCTAATAGTGAAAAAATGCGTGCGTGGGGTATTCATCCTGAGCATCAGCTACAGCTCTGGGAATGGGTTGGTGGGCGTTTTTCTTTATGGTCGGCGATTGGTCTTGCTATTGCTATTCGTATCGGTATAGATGGGTTTAAAGCATTATTGGCTGGGGCTCATAGTATGGATGAGCATTTTGCCAAAGCAGATTTTGCAGAAAATTTACCAGTATTGTTGGGTTTGCTTGCTGTTTGGAACAGTACCTTTTTACAGGTAAATGCTCATACCGTATTGCCCTATGATGGTCGTCTCAGCTATTTACCAAGCTACTTAACCCAGCTTGAGATGGAGAGTAATGGTAAATCGGTCACCCAACACGGGGATCATATTGATTATGATACCTGTCCGATTCTGTGGGGTGAAATTGGCTCCAATGCTCAGCATGCCTTTTATCAGTTGCTACATCAAGGCACACAGCAGGTGTCTTGTGACTTTATTGCTTGTGTGCGCCGCTATAGTGGTCAATCGCAAAACGCGCCATTACAGCAGCAGCATGAACTGTCTTTAGCCAATTGTCTAGCACAGAGCCGAGTGCTGGCTTTTGGTAATGCCGCGCTTCAAGAGACTGAGGTTCAAGTAGCTTCTGCCGCGGATAAATATAAATATTACCGTGGCAATCAGCCGTCAACGACATTGCTAATCGATGAGCTGACGCCGCACAGTTTGGGAGCGCTGATTGCGCTTTATGAGCATAAAGTCTATGTCATGGCTAGCATTTGGGATATTAACCCGTTTGATCAATGGGGCGTCGAGATGGGCAAACAAATGGCGGAGTCCGTACATCAAGCCATGCAGCAAGCAGGTGAGAGTCAGTTTGACAGCTCCACTAACCAGCTGTTAAAACATATTCAGCAGTTGTCTTGATCGTTTTGCTACTAAGTCAATAATCATTAAAGGTGAACGCATGAGCGCTGTTTCTATAAATGACAATACACCTAAATATACGCATGAATCTAAATCACAAAGCACTGCAAGCAAGCAAGTTTGTGTGCTTATTGGTCATAGCATTGAGACCATTACTAGCGCCGTGGTGCTGGCAAGTCTAGGTCAGCGCGTGCATCTTTATGCAGATATTGAGCTATTGACGCAGCAAATACAACAATACGGCTTTGAACATCATTTACAAGCACTGTGGCAGATGTATGAGCAGCAGCAGGTTATTATCAGTACAGCATTACCGGCTAGCGCTGACACGTTAATACAATATTATGAAACGACAAATTTTAGTGACAGTCGTCACATCAATGAGAGCAATGAGAGCAATGAGATTGACGACCAAAGCACCGTTGCGCTTTATTGGTTATTTTTAGACAGTATCAAGCCAGTATGGGCAGAAGCCAGCTGGATTACTGCCTTCAACCACAGTCATCAGCAATCGCTACCCGTGATTATAAGTGGCATTGAGAAACTAGGGGTGGTCTCAGCACTGGCGCAAAATTTGCAGTGCGCGTGGGTCTACTATGTGCCGTTTGTATTCTTGCAAGACGGTGATGCTTATAGCTCAATGTTAAATCCCTCACTGTGGTTGCTTGGTGAAAAAACAGCCAACAGTAGCCAGCATCTAGAAGTATTGAAGCCGTTAATGCAGCATGCGCGTGCCGCTCATCACGCTGATATCGCAACGATAGAGTTTGCCCGTAGCAGTATCATGGCGATGCTGGCGACGCGAGTGAGTTTTATGAATGAGATGTCACGCTTGGCGGACAGTCAACAGGTAGATATCAAGCAAGTCAGTCGTATCATGGGGCTAGACACGCGTGTCGGCAGCAGTTATCTGCAAGCAGGCTGGGGCTTTGGTGGTAACACACTACCTACTGAATTGTCTAAATTACAGCAGTCCAGCCAAACACACAGTTTAGATATGCCGCTATTGCAGTCAGTCATGCACATCAATGAAGACCAGAAAGAGCTGATATTCCGCAAATTCTGGCAATATTTTGATGGATTTATTGACAATAAAACGGTGATAATTTGGGGCGGTAGTTATAAATCAGGCTCAGGACGTACCGCAGGCTCAGCCATACATCCATTGCTAGCGTTATTATGGTCTTATAATATTCGTACTTTAGTATATAGCGATAAAGCACAAGATGAACTTGCCATGCTTTATCAGCAGCAATCATTATTGCAATTGATTAATAATCCTTATCAGCAGCTAAGTGCCGCACAGGCGATTTTTATCGTTAGTTGGTCGCCACAAGATCAACTAGATATTACCAAGCTTAATCAACACGCGATGCCAGTATTTGATGCGCAAAATGCACTGACACGATTGCAGATCGATAGTCTGGTAGGTGACTATATGGGCATTGGTCGGTCTAAATAGCTTTATTCAAGCTTTTCAGTTGCTAAAAAAGCTCGTTGATAATTATCAGCGAGCTTTTTTTGATTTTTAATCGAAATCACCCATATTAAGTCGTATTCGTTTACGCTGGTACAGCACCTTGTGCCGCTAGCCACTGTTGAATCTCTCGAATTTTAATAGCTAATAACTCTTTATCGCCACGACTTTCAATATTTAATCTGATCAGTGGTTCGGTATTGGAAGCACGCAGATTAAAGCGCCACTCGCCAAAGTTAAGACTTAAGCCATCAAGGGTTGATTTGGTCGGATTTTCGCTGCTAAATTTTTCCTCAATAGCGCTAATAATCGTTGGTGCATCATGAGTGGTGAGACGAAAATTAAGCTCGCCTGAACTTGGATAGGCTTGAATATAGCCAGTAACCAATTCTGATAAAATCTTACCGGTGACAGACAACAGCTCGATGGTGAGCAGCCAAGGGATCATGCCGCTATCGCAATAGAAAAAGTCACGGAAATAGTGGTGCGCAGACATCTCGCCGCCATAAACAGCGCCAGAGTCACGCATGACTTGCTTAATAAATGAATGTCCAGATTTACTGATGACAGCCTTACCGTTATGCTCTTTAATCACGGCTTCAGTATTGTAAATGACACGTGGATCGTAGACGATTGACTCATTTGGGTACTTATTCAAAAATGCTTGAGCGAGCATGCCGACGATGTAGCTACCATCAATAAATTCACCATATTCATCGAATAAAAAGCAGCGATCAAAGTCACCATCAAAAGCAATACCAAGGTCGGCTTTATTTTCCAAAACAGCTTGTTGAGTCGCCACTCTATTGGCTTCGATCATAGGATTGGGGATGCCATTGGGGAAGCTACCATCCGGCGTATGGTGTAGCTTAACTACTTCAATTGGCGCGCCAGCTTGTGCAAGCTTATCAATCAATAAATCAACCACGGGTCCCGCACTGCCATTGCCTGAGTTAATCACTAATTTGAGGGGTTTGAGCTTATCAGTATCAATAAAAGTCATGACATGATCGATATAAGCGCTTTTATCAGTTAATAACTGCAAGGCTCCTGATCGGTTTTTAGTGATAAATTGCCCAAACTCTGCCAATGCTTGAATCTCTGCCAAACCATCATCGCCACTGATCGGCTTTGAGTGTTCCTTAACCAATTTTAAGCCGTTATAGTTAATAGGATTATGGCTGGCTGTGACCTCAATACCACCCAATGCCTGATAATAACTGGTGGCAAAATAGACCTCTTCTGTACCGCTCATGCCCAAGTCAATCACATTGACACCAGCATCGAGAATACCAGCGATGGTCGCTTGTTTTAATTGCTCGCTTGAATGGCGAATGTCACTACCAATAACGATGACAGGTTTTAGATTTACCATATCATTGTCATGAGCCTCAACCGCCGCACCATAACGCTGAAATAAAATCTGTGCAAAAGCACGACCAATACGGTAAGCAATGGCTTCGTTTAGATTTACCCCAAGCTCGCCGCGAATATCATAAGCTTTAAATGAATCAATAATAATGGGATTAAATGCAGTTTCTGGCTGATAACGAATGGTCGCAGACGTAGACATAATGATAAAATTCCTTGCGCATGTGCAGTGGTAAAATAATAAAATAGATAGCATAATTATAAGCTAATAAGCGTTCAATGCTACACTAACTGCTAAATTGAACGATAAGCAAAAATATAAGAGCCTCCCTTATGAATACTCTCGACAATAAAATAGTAGCGCCTACACCAGCACAAGGAACGCCAACTGCTAGTGGTGAATTAGACGATTTATTGGCTTTGATGGCACGGCTACGTGTTGACTGTCCGTGGGATAAAAAGCAAACCAATCACAGCCTTATTCCTTATGCCATCGAAGAAGCTTATGAGCTGGGCGAAGCGGTACAAAGTAATGACGATGAGGATATCAAAGGCGAGCTGGGCGATGTGCTGCTGCAAGTGGTGTTTCATTGTCAGATGTATGCTGAGCAAGGTCGCTTTGGCATGAGCGATGTTATCACCACTTTACAAGAAAAGCTCATTCGTCGTCACCCACATGTTTTTGAGGCTGAAACCCTTGAAGATGACACGGCGGTAAAAGCTCGTTGGGATGAGATTAAAGTGGAAGAGCAGCAAGCGCGCGAGGCACGAGGCAAACCAAAACGTCGTTTAGACAATACCAAGGCGGGCAGTGCGCTCATGCAAGCGCAAGATGTGCAAAAACAGGCGTCAAAGTTAGGGTTTGACTGGGAGGGCGTTAGCGGTGCTTTTGATAAGCTAGATGAAGAGATTGCCGAGTTAAAGGCTGAATTGATAGATAAATCAAAAGATGCTGCTGAATATAACATAAGCAAAGCCAATATTAGCGATATTGAAAAAGAGCTGGGTGATTGTATGTTTGCGCTCGTCAATGTGGCGCGTAAACTCAATCTTGATGCAGAAGCAGCCACCTTAACGTGTGTGCATAAATTCAAATCACGTTTTGGTTATATTGAAGCGCAGTTAGCTGCGACTGGCAAGCGTTTAGAAGACAGCGATATAACAGAGATGGATGCGTTATGGGAAGCGGCGAAACAACATGAACGATCGTCATGAACGTTTATCATAAGGTCTCATTTGTTAGCTTAGTCAATATGGCTGTTTTCAGTCTAATATTGGCGGTTTTTATGTTGAACAGTGTTCAAGCTGCGCCTTGTTTTGATAATCCTCAAAGGGCTTATAAATATCTATTGGCGCAAGAAAGTGCCAAAATACAGGTACGTGACCAAGCCACCATTAATATCAATCGTGCTAGTGAAGGCGCGCTCGTTTCATTAAACGGTATCGGCAGCAGCAAAGCCCAAGCGATTATTTTATATCGTGAGATGTTTGGTGATTTTAAGACAGTGGATGAGTTAGCAAAGGTCAAAGGTATCGGTGCAAAAACGGTTGAGAAAAATCGAGGACGTTTACGCGTACAAGATTAAGGGCAGTATTTTGCTTTAATTAACCCCAATATTGACAAAATAGCACGTAAGTATCAGTCATAACACACCTACTAGGCGCAAAATTTGTTAAACTAGCAGGTACATCCGCCTGATAAACGCTGTGTTCATCAGGGGTGGTTAAAGAATACCGGCGAGGAGTAGATGCATGGCCGAGCGTGCCGCCAAGCAGTTAGAACTGAATAAATCTGAATTACCCAATTCCATTACTGACGTGATTGCCACCTTAAACCGAGCTGGGTTTGATGCCTATATCGTCGGTGGCGGCGTGCGTGATACCTTATTGGGTTTACGTCCAAAAGACTTTGACGCTGTCACTGATGCCAAGCCGCATGAGATCAAAGACGTCTTTGGCAAGCGCTGCCGCATTATCGGTCGCCGCTTTCAGTTGGCGCACGTGTATTCAGGCCGTGAGTTGATTGAGGTTGCTACCTTCCGTGGTCCACCAACCAATGATGCTAATACCAATCAAGACGGTATGATCCTGCGTGATAATGTTTGGGGTGATATCAAACAAGACTTCTCTCGTCGTGATTTTTCTATCAACGCGCTTTATTATCAACCGCTTAAAGGTGTGGTTCATGATTTTTGCGGTGCGCTTGACGACATTGATAATAAAATCATTCGTCTGCTCGGCCATGCGCCAGTGCGTATCGAAGAAGATCCAGTACGTTTGTTGCGTGCTTTACGTTTCAAAGCCAAGCTCGGTTTTGAGTTTGATGACGAGTTAGCCGATCAGTTTCATGATGGCAATTGGGCATTGCTTGAGCAAATATCACCGCATCGTCTCTATGATGAGACGCAGAAGATGTTTACCGGTGGTTATCTGGTGCCATTATTGCCGCTATTGTTTGAGTCGGGGGCGATTGATAGCTTAATCATCTACCCACCATCTGAGCCAAGCGCATTGGTCAATCAAGTCGCTATTAATACTGACAAACGTATTGCTGCGGGCAAAAGTATCAATCCGGCGTTCTTTTATGCTGCGCTATTGTGGGAAAACTATCTGCATCAGTTGGCAAAAGCCAAGAAGCGCAATATGCCGTTTGCTGAAGCGCAAATGCACGCCGCTGGTAAAGTGATTGATCGTCAACGTATCAAGACCGCGATTCCTAAATTTGCAGAGCAGTTTATCCGTGATATCTGGATATTGCAGCCAAGACTTGCAGCCCCGCGTAGCAAACAAATCGTTCAGCTGTCTGAGCATCCACGCTTTCGCGCAGGTTTTGACTTTTTGTTATTGCGTGAGCAATGCGGTGATGCTGAGCATCCGTTATCAGAGTCGACCAATGGTATGGGCGATTGGTGGCAGACCTATCAGACATTGTCTGAACGAGAGCAGCAGCAAGTCATTGATGATTTTGATGAAAATATTCGTCGCGGTGCGTATAAAAAAGGGCAACAAGCGCAGCGTGGTCGTGGGCGTAATCATCAAAATTCAGAGTCAAATAGCATCGATCACTCAATATCTCATCAAAAAAATACCAAGCACAGCAAAGCCAATGATACTGGTGAGCAGGGTAGGAATGAGCAGAATATGGTAAATGACCCGTCAAATATTCCAGCACGCCGTCGCCGCGCTGTCAGTCAATCAGCCTCTGTTAAGCAATCTGGTAGCAATAACAACAAGTACTATGAATCGCAGCAAGTAAGTCAAGACAGCCATGAGCTTGCTCAGTTACGACAGCTATCCCTTGCCAATAGCAGCAACCAAGCGGCAAATAAACGCCATCATTCCAAGCCTGCACCACTCTTTGTAATTGAGAACGAAAAAGTTGTGCCACCATTGCAGAAGCAGCTATCAAATGGTGATAAACCTGATAGTCGTCAAGAGGCGGCGCAGAAAAAACCTGCCCATAAGAGTGTATTAACTGAGAAAGCGCTAAAAAATCAGGATACTAGTTCTGATGCCAACTCTTATAGTAAGGCTGATAGTAAACCTGATCGCTCAAATCAAGCTCAGCAGCCAAAAGCAACACAGCCAGAGGTTATGCCTTCATCTGTGGCTCGTTCGGTAGCAAGATCGCCTGCGCTCGTCAGTATGAATAACGAGCCGATACCGCATAAGCGTCGCCGTCGTCAGCCGAGTGTAGAGAGTATAAATCTTGCTAGTAACACAGAGATGCAAGTGACGACTAACAACGATGTTAAAGCTGCAGCAAAGTATGCAAAAAAAGCACCTAAGCCAGCAGCCCAGCCTACTGATAAAACAGATGTTCCGGCTAAAAAAACGGTTGAGCGCAAAAAAGTGGCGAAGGTTACGACACCTGAAAGCGCTAAAAAACCAGCCAGAACGACAGAAGCAAAGTCTGCTAAAACCAGCCAAGCTGCTAACGGCAATGTTGGTATGAGTAGTGTGAATGACAATAAAGGCCCTATCCCATCGAAACGTCGCCGTCGCCAGCCTAGTAATGACAATGTCTAATATTACTAATGATGCGGGCAACGCGAATTGGGTAACCTGCTACGTAGGTTTGGGTAGCAATTTGTCTAACGACTTGGGTTCACCAGTAGAACATTTGCAGCAGGCAATCGCAGCGATGCAAGAGCATAATCAAATACGTGCGGTTCGTGTTTCTTCGTTTTACGCTTCAGCGCCTATGGGGCCGCAAGATCAGCCTGATTTTGTTAATGCCGTCGCTGGGTTTGAGACGATATTGCCGCCTTTTGAGTTGCTTGCCTACTGTCAACAGTTAGAAAAAGAGGCTAAGCGTGCACGAATACGGCGTTGGGGTGAGCGTAGTTTGGATGTCGATATTTTGTTATACGGTAAGGCGCAAATCACTGAGCCACAATTAACCGTACCGCACGCTGGATTGTTTGAGCGTAATTTTGTCTTATTACCACTGCGAGAGTTAGCTCCAGCGCTTATCATTGCTAGCAAGTCGATAGATGATTATCCGCCTAGCAAAGATTGGACAGGCTTAAAACTACTGTAGCCAATCTACTATAAAAGAGTGACAGCGTTCACCTCTTTTATAGTAGATTGGCTATACCAAACGATTGCTAAAATTTTTGATCACAATCAGAATAATAGCTAGAGACAGCTAAAGGTACTAAAAGGTACTAAAGGTTAATCGAGGATCATATGACGACGTTATCTACTTTAAAAAAATTCAAAAAAGATGGCATCAAGTTCACTTGCTTAACGTGCTATGACTCGATGTTTGCACGCATGATGGAAAAAGCAGAGATTGATACCATTTTAATCGGTGACAGTTTGGGCATGGTGGTGCAAGGTCATGACTCAACGTTACCCGTGACTGTCAATGATATGGCTTATCATACAGCCAATATTGCCCGTAGCAATCAACACGCGCTGATTTTGGCTGACCTACCATTTATGAGTTATGTCACCCTACCAGAAGCAGTTGCCAATAGTCGCCAGCTGATGCAGGCGGGCGCGCATGTGATTAAGATTGAAGGTGGTAGTGAGCTTTGCGATTTAATCACGACTTTGGCGCAAGCAGGGACGCCTACTTGTGTGCATTTAGGATTAACACCGCAATCAGTTAATGTGTTTGGTGGTTATAAAATCCAAGGTCGTGGTGACGAAGCGGCTGATAAATTGCTTGCTGATGCGAAAGCAGTCGTTGCGGCAGGTGCTGCGCTGCTAGTGTTAGAGTGCGTACCTGCTGAGCTTGCAAAAGTAGTGACGGAAGCCGTCGCAGTGCCAGTTATTGGGATTGGTGCTGGTGCGGATACGGATGGTCAAGTGTTGGTCATGCATGACATGCTAGGTATGACGCACGGCCGTGTCCCGCGCTTTATTCATGACTTTTTGACCGATGAGCGTAATAGCCCGCGCAGTATCGAAGGCGCATTTGCCCTTTACCAGCAGTCAGTACGTGAAGGCAGCTTCCCAACCGAGCAGCACCAGTTTAGCTAACATTTTAGTTTTTACGATTATCAGTAGAAGAATAGTTAACCATGCCAATCATTCATCATCACATCTCCGCATTGCGTACGGCTTTACAGTCTTATCGTGGACAAAAAACTGACAATCAAGATGGCCCACAGCGTATCGCTTTAGTGCCAACGATGGGCAATCTGCATGCTGGTCATCTTGAATTAGTAAAAATAGCCAAGCAACATGCTGATATCGTGGTGGTTAGTATTTTTGTTAACCCTACTCAATTTGGCGCGGGAGAGGACTTTGATAGTTATCCTCGCACGCTTGATGAGGATGTCGCTAAGCTAGCAACGGTCGATACTGATTATGTGTTTGCGCCCAGTATTGAAGAGATGTACCCTGTATTACCGCCGCCGACTTCCGTTCTCGCGGGAGCTATTACCACTCAATTATGTGGTCAATCACGCCCTGGGCATTTTGACGGTGTTGGTATTGTCGTCTCTAAACTGTTCAATATCGTACAACCGGATATGGCTGTTTTTGGACAAAAAGACTATCAACAATTAGCGATTATTAAGCAATTGGTACGTGATTTAAGTTATCCGATTGAAATTATAGGGGCACCTATTGTCCGCGCTGTAGATGGTTTGGCACTCTCATCGCGTAACCAATATTTAAGTGCTACTGAGCGTGAGGCAGCACCTGTTATCCATCAAGCGCTACAATATTTAGCAAAGCAGTTAGAGAGAGGCGAACAGAGCCAACAAGTTGTTCAGTCGTTGCTAGCAGAAACGCATCAGCGTATTACGGATGCTGGCTTCATTATTGATTATTTAGACATTAAAACCGATACGCTAGAGTCACTCACTAATGATACTGTAACTTTTAATGTAGAAAATAAGAGTTTGATGATTTTAGTCGCTGCTTGGCTAGGACGTGCACGTTTGTTAGACAATCAATTGGTGACGGTGGATCAATCGTTGTGACATAGTAATTTGCAGGATGCAATGGACTAGAATGGGTGAATCATGGATGTGAGTCAGGGTGAAAATAACAGTCAATCTGAGCAGGCAGCGTGTAAAATAGCAACCGACAAGCTCAGTATCCTAGTGGTATCAGGGCGTTCAGGCTCAGGTAAAACCTCAGTATTGAATATCTTAGAAGATTTAGGATATTATTCTATTGATAACCTACCGTTATCCTTATTGCCGGATGCTGCGCATAAATTGGTCAATGAAAGTGGGATTCGTCGTATTGCGCTTGGTGTTGATATTCGAACACCGCGAGCGGATCTATCCAACTTTGCAGAGATGCATGCATCCTTAAAGAAAACATACGGGGCGCATGCGGTCAAAGTGGTGTATGTGACCGCGCAAGAGAGCACTTTGATAGCACGTTTTAATGCGACACGCCGCGTACATCCGCTGATGTCACAGGATATCGATAGTGATAATGCCAAGCACATTGCTTTTAATCTACCTGCCGCGATTAAAAAAGAAGTGGAGCTGTTAGAGCCTATCGCAGGTCATGCCGATATCAGAATTGATACCAGCAATTTGAATATTCATCAATTGAAAGACAGCTTGCGTGAACATGTCGGCGTGGACAATCAGATTGTGATTAATCTGCTGTCTTTTGGCTTTAAATATGGCAGTCCTATTGATGCAGATTTTGTCTTTGATGTGAGGATTTTGCCGAATCCGCATTGGAATCCTGAATTGCGTACTTCGACAGGTCTATACACGGAAGTTGCCGCATTTTTTGCTGACTATCCAGAAGTGGCTGAGATGACTGATGATATAGATAAGTTTTTAACCCGTTGGTTGCCCGAATTTTTACACAATAACCGCCATACAGTGACAGTGGCCATTGGCTGTACTGGTGGTAAGCATCGTTCAGTATTCATCACCGATAATTTACAACGTCGTCTTGCCGATGTTATGCCGCAAAGTATAAAAGTGCTGGCGAAACATCGTGAAAAAAATCGTTGGTAGTTATTGGTAAACACTGGGGCATATCTTCATTTTTATGACTATTCCTAAAATGAGGACATGCTCCTGTTAATTTTATTATTTATTATTTTGGAAAGCTTTTATGATTGACTGGAAAGAACAGGATATGCGCGTCTCGCGCACTGAACTCAAAAAGGCCCATGAGCGCTTGCAGAAGTTGTCGATACCACTTGCCAGCTTATCGAAAAAGCAGCTCAAAAATCTGCCAGCCAGTGACTATTTTATGGCAGAACTCATGGCATTGGCCGATATCACCAGCGCTAATGCTCGTATTCGCCAAACCAAGCGCGTTGGTAAGCTGATTAGTGAAGAAAACCGCCACGAATTGGTAAAAGCATTATTTGATGCGTTTTTCCCTAAAGAACAGGTCTCAAAAATAGAAAGTTGGTTTGAGCGTTTAAATATTAATGATGAAGGGACGCTTAAGCAGTTCGTTAAACAATACCAAGCATCTGAACAAAATAGTATGTATCAATTACTGTTATGGATTGAGTACGCTAAACATACCCAAGATGATGAGCTGATGGCAGAGTCTAAAGCAGATTTAGCCAGTTATATTCGTGAAGTCGCTATTTTATCGCAATTAAAAAAATAATAAGCACACAAGCTTGATGAGTTAGGTGTGTAGTTGGGTCAAATGTGTAACTGATTCACATATCGATTAAAAGAGTTAGTCAGTGTAACCGACATAAAAAAAGCCAATCATGTGATTGGCTTTTTTTATGTCATTTAACCTAATATATCTATTATTTCTTTTTATCAGCGCGTACTTTATCAACTAAATAGTCAACGATTTTAGGCACAGTAGCATCTTGACCGCTGATTACGTATTTTCCTTGTACCACGACAGTTGGGACACCTGTAACTTGATAACGTTTAGCACCTGCTTGTGAGCGACCAATTTTTGTGCCAACCGCGAACGAATTATAAAGACTGTTGAACTTCTTCTCGTCCACGCCTTGTGAGGCATACCATTTGCTTAATGATTGTTGGTCAAACAGTTTTTGACCATCTTTTTGAATAGCATCAAATAGTGCATCATGAGTTTTGTCTTCAAAACCTAGTAGTTGCGCTGCATAGAACCCGCGAGCATTGGTTTCCCAAACATCATTCATTGCTGCTGGCGTTTTGAAAAATGCGACATCTTTATCTTTTGATGCAGCCCATTTTTCCATATGTGGGTTAAGCACGTTACAATGCGGGCAGCCATACCAGAAGAATTCACGAACAATGATAGCATCACCGCTAATTTTTTCTGGATTGTCTAGCACGCGATAGTCTTTTCCAGCGACATAGTCGGCAGCTTGAGCACCAGTAGTGGCGAGTCCAATAGCCATGGCCAGACCAGTCAATGTGATGAGACGTTTCATACTTTATCCTTGAGATGTAGAGACTTAGGGTGTGTTAGAGTGCTTTGATAGCTATCGTTTTAGAGTGATAAACGTATAGTGTCAATTATAATCTAACTATAATAGCGTATCGACCATGATAATGTAAAACATGTGTACTTGTGAGTCTGATTCTTAACTGAGAGTTGTAAAGCTGTTAGCTATTATTTAAGCTATATTGCTTGTTGGGGTGTGTCCTCAATTCAATCGATAGCCCTCTAAATGGGTTGAAAATGGCTAAATCTTGCCAAACGGCATCAAATAGCTGACTAATATCTCGATCTTATCTGCGCTATTTTCCTTGTTTGACGGCAATTGATCACCATTTTTAAAATGAGGACACATCCTAGGGTTTCGTCATTTGAGGCTTGGACGGTTTCAACCTATTATTGAAGGTGCACTCATTTATTATAGGCCAGAGAAAATTGGTAATCGAATATTGTAATAAGCCAGAGTGTGCGCAGATCATTCACAATCGGTGACGATGTCTTTACGACAAAGTTGCTGCTCTCATGCTAATATTAAGCACACAATTGCATACTGTATATGATAATGACAATAAAGGAAAAACGCTATGAGCTCAGCTCTACATTACTCGCCCTCTTTGAATGAGAAAGTGAAGACCCCTCTCGATGATACAAAGGCTCATGCTATAAATGTTGATCCTAGCGAAGTTGAAAAATTTAATAAATTGGCTAGCGAGTGGTGGAGCAATAGCGGTGCGTTTGCAACCTTGCATGAAATTAATCCATTGCGTCTGAATTGGATAGAAGAACATATTAAGCGCAGCTATCAAAGCGACAATGATAGCCAAACAGCTGAGACAGGTTTGGCTGGTAAAAAAGTGCTTGATGTTGGTTGTGGAGGCGGTATATTGTCAGAGTCGATGGCACGTCGTGGCGCTGATGTAACAGGTGTTGATTTGGGTACTGAAAACCTGAAAGCGGCGGCGTTACATGCAGAGCAGAGCGGCTTAGAAAATACTTTGCGCTATCAGCATATTCCAGTAGAAGATTTGGCAAAAACGCATGCCGGTCAGTTTGATGTGGTGACTTGTATGGAAATGCTGGAGCACGTACCTGATCCAAGCTCGATTGTGCAAGCGTGTTTTGATTTATTAGCACCAGGCGGTGTTTGTGTATTATCGACGATTAATAGAAACCCTAAATCATACTTATTTGCCATCGTTGGTGCAGAATATGTATTACGTTTGCTTGATCGTGGTACACACGATTATGCCAAATTTATTACTCCAGCAGAATTAGACCAAATGGCAACCAATGCAGGTTTTGTGCGTAAAGACATCATTGGGCTGCATTATAATCCATTGACCAAGCGTTACTGGCTCGCACAAAATGTCGATGTCAATTATATGATAGCGGTACAAAAGCCAATGGCTTAGACCTTTGGTACTGTGCTTGGTTGTTTCGGTGACATCATATTTTATTAACTTTATTATTTAATTTAAGAGTATTTACTATGGCCCAATTTGTGAAAGCAGTTTTATTTGACCTTGATGGGACATTGATCGATACTGCTGCTGATTTTGTCCGTATCATCGGTAAAATGAGTCGCGAAAATAATTGGCAAGCACCACCTGAAATTGAGATTCGTGAGCAGGTTTCCGCGGGCGCCTCAGCCATGGTGCAATTGATGCTAAGGTATAACGATCAACTTGATCTCAGTGAAGAAACATTGCTTGAGTTTCGTCAGCAATTTTTAGATGACTATGAAGCTGAGATATGTGTTGATAGTTGCGTATTCGGCGCGCTTGAAGAAGTGCTTACAACGCTCGAAGAAAAGAAGGTGCCATGGGGTATTGTCACCAATAAGCCACGTTATTTGGCAGAGCAGTTATTAATGCAAATGCAGTTAGATTCGCGCTGCGCTGTTTTGGTGTGTCCTGATGATGTCTCACGCTCAAAACCTGATCCAGAGCCAATGTATGTGGCGTTAGAAAAACTCGCTATTCCTCGTGGTGCTGCTGGTTGTGTGCTATATGTCGGCGATCATATACGTGATATTGAAGCTGGCAATGCAGCTGGCATGCCAACTATTTTGGCGGCGTATGGTTATATTCCACCTGAAGATCAGAAAAACCTAAAAAAGTGGGGCGCAGACTACATTACCGAAACTCCTGAGCAGTTAAATAAACTACTACTATCCTCTGGTAAGTTTGATTATTTATAGATAGACCCGCCGAACATCCGTATTCTTAATTAAGTTCTATTATTTATAAGTTTTATTATTTAAATGTATGAGTACTTAATTTTATTGATATTTAACTAGTAAACGATAAGCAGTGAGTAATGCCATGAGTGATAACAATCAGCAAACCAGTCAAAACCCTACTCAACCTCTAACTCATGATGAAATTCGTGATTTTGTACCATCTGAGAACTGTTTGGATGGTAAGACCATTTTAGTGACAGGCGCTGGTGATGGTATTGGTCGTGTTGCTGCTTTAACCTATGCGCGTTATGGTGCAACAGTGCTGCTATTGGGTCGTACCAGTAGTAAGCTTGAGTATGTTTATGATGAGATAGAAAGCTTTGGTGGTAAGCAGCCAGCGATGCTACCAATGAATCTAGAAGGGGCTACCTATGCCGAAATGCAGCAGCTCGAAGGATTAATTGACAAAGAAATCGGTCAATTGGATGGTGTGTTGCATAACGCAGGTTTGCTTGGACAGCTGACGCCGCTTGAGATGTATGATGTAGATACTTTTGCTCAAGTGATGAAGGTTAACTTTACATCGACGTTTATGCTCACCCAAGCGTTGCTACCGCTACTAAAAGACGCAAATAATGGCTCCATTGTATTTACTTCTAGCACAGTTGGTACACATCCTCGTGCATTTTGGGGCGCTTATGCGCTCTCAAAGCAAGCAGTAGAAGGGATGAGTGATATCTTTACTCAGGAAACTCAGAACACGACTAATCTGCGTTTTAACTGTATCAATCCTGGTGGTACGCGTACCAATATGCGCGCCCATGCTTATCCAGGTGAAAACCCTATGAGTCTCAAAACGCCAGAAGATATTATGGCAGGCTACGTTTGCTTGATGAGTGATGCGAGCATTGGCGTGCGCGGGCAAGTGGTTGAATTACAGCCCAAAAACTAGCAGTGGTTTTCCTTGGCTATGGCGTATTCATTTTTCAGTCAGTTTGAATATCGACTCCGTATTTTAGTATATACGTTACTGTTATGAGCTATACAACCATAGCCATCAGCTCTTGATCACAGGTATTCCAATTTATAGAGGTTGCAGATAACTCAGGTTTCAGTTCAATATCTACCTCTTCTTTAGCTGCATCTTCATCTAACTGCAAAATCATCTCTATTCGGCTATCAACCTGCACGCTGGCCGTCTTGGTGGTTAAGCTGTCAGGGGTGAAGTTAATCTGTAGCCAGCCGTCAGTCGTATTGACAACGCCTTTGATACGTAGCCAGTTGGGTAGTTTCAACAACCAATTCTGCAACTCATGCGCATCTAATTTATAGTGCGCTGGCAATCGCCAGCCTGCTAAGAGTATATCTTGTTGTTTTTCATGATAGCGGTAGGGTTGGTCGATATCTGTATCGTGTTGATCACTATCACTCTCTGCTGAAGAGTCCGATAACGGTGACATCGATTTAGCTGCTCTAGGAGGCTGCAAGCCCATGACTGATTTTTGAGTGTGAGTAATATTGATTTTGCGTTGTTTCGAGATTATTTGGCTAGCGTTATTTAGTTGATCGTTCAATCTCAGTAAGTATGCACTTTGAATATCAGCTGTGGCTTGCTCATCTGGTGCCCAAATGATTGTTACGTACGAATTTAGATTGGTAATCCACGCTATTAATGCTTGTTTATCGGTATCTTGCAATTGAGCGTAACGATTAATGACCAAAGCATCCGCATCACGGACATGGGCCTGAAAACCATCTTGGTTGCGATACTTCTCCTGTTGCCAATGACTGCCGCTGAGTACCGTTATCACGGCTTGCATTTTTAGTGCTGTTTGCCAATGAGGAGCACCGAGTTGATTGATTAACTCGCGTGGATGCGCCAGTCCTGTCGGTTCTATGAGTAGCCGCTGCGGGTTGTGCTCACTGAGTAGCCTGCTAATTGCGATTTGTAACGGGAGCTGACTGGTACAACAAATACAGCCACCACTGACTTCACGAATAGCAATTTTTTGTTGTTCAAAATTATTGTCTTGTGAGCTTGCTAGTAACGAACCATCAATGCCGATATGACCAAACTCATTAATCAGCAATGCCCAACGCTCATCACTAGGCTTTGTAGCCAGTAATTCATTGATTACGGTCGTCTTTCCGGCACCCAAAAACCCTGTCACCAAGGTGCAGGGTATATTTTGAAAAATAATCGGTTTTTTCACAGAAATACTCGTCATATTAGCGCGTGTTTGAAAACTATCAAATACGGCTTATATTAAAAAGAAATTATGTCATTACGTGTTTGTAACTCAATGCGTGCATGTCATTTTTAAAATCATGACATGCATGCATCAAAGGTTACTCACTCTTAGCGGTTTCCCCTTCTGTTTCATCTGGTACAAAGACGTAACCCACACCCCAAACGGTCTGAATGTAGCGTGCTTGTGAAGGGTTATCTTCAATCAGACGGCGTAGGCGTGACACTTGGACGTCGATAGAGCGCTCCATTGCCCCCCATTCACGACCACGTGCCAGATTCATTAGCTTGTCACGAGTCAATGGCTCACGTGGATGCTGTACTAATGCCTTTAATACTGAAAACTCACCGGTTGTTAAGGTAACAACATTACCATCGCGTTTGAGCGTACGAGTCGATAGATCCAGCGTCCATGGTCCAAACTCAACCACTTCAAGCTGATGACTTGGTGCGCCAGGCAGCTCACGGTTTTGGCGACGGAGTACTGCTTTAATACGTGCCAATAATTCTTTAGGGTTAAATGGCTTGGGTAGATAATCATCAGCACCCGCTTCGAGTCCTGCGATACGATCCGCATCGCCGCCTTTAGCTGTCAGCATAATAATAGGAATGTCACCATTATCTTCACGCAAACGCTGACAAATACTGATACCGTCTTCACCAGGTAGCATCAAGTCTAATACTACCAACGAAAATAGTTCGCGCTGCATTAACTTGTCCATCTGATTACCATCGTGGGCAGTACGGACGACAAAACCGTCGTCTTCCAGAAAGCGTTGTAGCAACGAGCGTAAACGTGCATCATCATCGACGACTAAAATACGCTGAGTCAAAGTATCAGGGCTGTTATTATCAGTCATACAGGCATCCTCTTATAAAAATTATTATTAGTAGATATCATACATAAAAATCGTGTGTGAAGGGCTATCAGCAAAATAGTATCATTATCCAATTATTGGTCAGAAGCAATATTTTCCTATAATTGAAAACTATTGTTTAATGTATCAGAACATACCGATATTCTAGTTATTGATACTTTAGTGTATAAGATTGCACAACGAATTGCATCACTCATAAGGACAAATGCTGTATGCGTTTGTTTAACAAGGTGATAAAACCTATGATATTCGGCATTTTTTGCTATAAAACCCCCGATAAATAACGAAAAGATAAAAAGGATTTTTATTCATGCAGCTTTTGCTATAATGCAAAACTACATTTCTCAACGATTGATACGTATATGAGTAGCACTGATACCTTAACGCCATCTCAAACCTCGACAAATGCAAAGGTTTTGGATGCAACCACACACGCGAATATTCACGACAAGCTTGCTCGCGCGCTTGGCATTAAGACTGCTCAAGTCAATGCGTTTGTCAAACTTTACGATGAAGGCGCGACTGTTCCGTTTATTGCCCGTTACCGCAAAGAAAAGACTCAGAATCTTGATGATGCACAACTACGAGCGTTAGAGAAGTCTCTCAATTATGAGCGTGATATGGCCACCCGTCGCCTAAAAATTACTGAGCTGCTCAGCACGCAAGGTAATTTGACTGATGAGCTGCAGACGCGTATTGATAATGCGACATCGAAACTTGAGCTAGAAGACATCTATCTGCCATATCGTCCGCGCCGCCGTTCACCAGCTGCCAAAGCACGAGTTGCTGGCCTTGATATAGCTGCTCAGGCAGTGTTAACGCAAGAGATTACCCCAACGGATGCCTTAGCAGACTATCAATTACCATCTAGTATTACTGATGATAGTGGTAATGAAATTGAGGTTGATTTCAGTGATATAGAAAAGCAGTTGGCAGGTATACAAGCCATCATCGTTGACGAATGGACGCAAGCGCTAGATTTGTTAGACAACTTACGTAGTGGTTTTGCCAAAACTGCTAGTATCGTGTCTACTGTTGCTAGTGATGAAAAACGTGAAGTCGGTGAAAAATTCAAAGATTACTTTGAGCATAGTGAAAGCTTAGCGCGTCTGCCCAATCATCGTCTATTGGCGATGTTACGTGGTCGCCAAGAGAACGTCTTAGGTCTAAAGATTGAGGGTGAAGATACTCCTTTTATCGAAAAAATTATCAGTTATTTTGATATTAATACAAAAGCGCCTGCTGAGCGTTGCGCATTTTTAACGGAAGCAGCGAGCAGCTTGTGGAAAGAAAAATGGCGTCCGCATATAGAACATCGTTTGCTGACTGAAAAGCGTCTGACGGCTGAAGCGGATGCCATTGATGTGTTTGCAAATAATCTGCAGCATTTACTAATGTCAGCACCTGCCGGTCGTAAAGTTATTTTGGGCGTTGATCCAGGCATCCGTCATGGTGTCAAAATGGCGATTGTCGATGCACAAGGCCATGTCATGCTGGATAGTGAAGACAAACCGGTTGTTGCTACTGTTTATCCATTTGCACCTGATAATAAGATGAGCGAGGCCAAAAAAGTCATTGGTGCGCTACTAGATACTTATAATGTTGATTTGGTCGCTATCGGCAATGGTACGGCAAGTCGTGAAACAGACGCAATGATTAAAGAGATTTTGGCAGCCAACTCTGAGCTAAAAGCGAAAGCCGTTATCGTTAATGAGTCGGGTGCATCTGTCTATTCAGCCAGTGAGCTTGCCAGTGATGAGTTGGCTAATTTGGATGTCTCTGTACGTGGCGCAGTATCTATCGCTCGTCGTTTACAAGATCCATTATCAGAGCTTGTCAAGGTTGATCCAAAAGCCATTGGTGTTGGCCAATACCAGCATGATGTGAACCAAACTCAATTGGCAGATAGTCTTGATAAGGTAACACAAGATAGCGTAAATGCTGTTGGTGTCGATGTGAATACGGCGAGTCCTGCTATCCTGGCACATATCGCTGGTCTGAATCGCAATGTCGCTCAGCAAATCGTTACCTACCGTAAAGAAAACGGTGCCTTTGATAGTCGTGAAGCACTGAAAAATGTTCCACGTTTGGGTGCTAAGACCTTTGAACAAGCAGCAGGCTTCCTGCGTATCCATGGTGGCAGCAATCCTTTGGATGCCACAGGTGTGCATCCAGAGAGTTATGTGTTGGTTGATAGTTTATTAGCACAAGCAGGCAAGCCATTGTCAGAAATTATTGGTAACGATGGTGTGCTAAATACTATCGATACTACTGCACTTGCTACTAATGATGACAATATCAGCGTAAAAGCGATTGTTGATGAGCTTGCCAAACCTGCACGTGACCCACGTCCTGAGTTTAAGACAGCTAATTTTTGTGATGATGTAAATAGCATCAAAGATTTAGAAGAAGGCATGCAGCTCGAAGGTGTCGTGACTAATGTTACCGCCTTTGGTTGTTTCGTTGATGTTGGCGTTCACCAAGATGGTTTGGTTCATATTTCACAAATGGCCAATGATTTTGTCGCTGATCCGATGAATCGTGTGAAGCCAGGTGATATTGTCTCAGTACGTGTCATCTCTATTGATGAGAAGCGTGGTCGTATTGGCTTTAGTATGAAGCCTGAGTCTGAAAAACCAACACGTTCAGCAGTCAAATCTACTGCTAAAGACACGGACGCTGATGACAAAACCAATCGTTCACGTAATAGTCGCCCAAAATCGGCTGATAAGAGATCAAGCAAGTCACGTGGCGATCGTCAAGATAAAGGAAGTGCTAGTAATAATCGTAGCAAGGCACCAAGATCTGAGAAAACTGAGACACCTAGTAAGATGGGTACACTTGGTGCGTTATTGCAAGAAGCAGGCGTGACTAAAACCAAGAGATAAAAGATTGTAAATTATTTGCAACATAAAAAAGGCAGCCATTAGGCTGCCTTTTTTATTTTTTGTGTCCTGTTCTGAAAAAGCTACTGATAAAAACCAATCATCAGTAGCCGAACACTTAATTATCTAATGACTGATTACATACCTAGCTGTGGCATATCTGGTTGTTGCATGTCTGGCTGTGGCATGTCTGGCTGTGGCATATCTGGCTGTGGCATATCTGGCTGTGGCATATCTGGCTGTGGCATATCTGGCTGTGGCATATCTGGTTGTGACATATCTGGTTGTGACATATCTGGTTGTGACATATCTGGTTGTGACATATCTGGTTGTGACATATCTGGCTGCTGCATTTCTTCTACTTGAGCTATATTTGCATTACCATTGGTTCTTGCAATTGAAATAGTTTGAGTCTCACTGATTTGAAAAGGGCTAGATTCAACTGAGTTTAGCCCGTTTTCGGCATTTTCAACGTCAGATTGCACTGCGCTATCAGCCATTGCTGTTTGCACGTTTGCTGGTGTGGTATCTGCAGGAGCTGCCATTGCCAAGCTTGGGATAGTAAGCGCTGCACTGATAAGTATTGATAAAGTACGTTTTTGCATGGGTTGGTTCCTTGGTTTACAGATTTTGTATATTAATTTAAAGAAATATCTAATTTAACCAGTATCTAATGCTGCTGCACATAGACTGAATATGTCGATAAAATATATATTTAGCACATTTAAAGGACTATTGATTGATTTGGAGGCATATTTTAATAAGATGCAGATAAAATAAAATCATGATAACCATCATACTGACTATCATGATTGTATAAGATAAAAGTCTTATTAATTAACTAATAACCAAACATAAATTCTGAAATGAAGAATAGCAATTAAGCTCTTGACGGTTCAGTGGTACATAAGTGGTACATGAATTAATATTCTAACAGCTTAATGTTTTCATGTGACATTGTGAAATCAGTGTATTCATATTGTTACATATTAAAGTCTGTTAAATATTTATGAACAATCTCTGTCAGTACCGTGATAGAGAGAGTATCAATGTATCAATGATGGTTATATGCGTTTGAGATAAGTTGACCATTATTCATCAATGACCTCGAAGCTAAGTCCTGCATACTTCTCTAAGCGTGCTAACAGGTGCTCACCCATCGCAGATGCTGGTGTCCAAAACCCACCATCAACAGTTTCTTTACTGATATCTTGTGCCAAACACAGTGCCGCTTGAGCTAGCATACGTGAGGTACTACCGTAGCCAGGGTCTTTGTCCCCGGTTACCTTGGTGTTAATAGTCTGTTTTTTTGTGGTCTGTCCAAAAAAGCGAATATCATAATAGCCATTTTCTTGCTCTTCTTCAGACGGACCAGATCCTGATTTGGGCAATACATGTTTAGATAGTAACTCACGGCTCGGGGTGATCATCATAGCGGTGGAAAATCCAAATAAGCCTGCACTCAAGGCGTAGCTCGATAGTTGACCTTTCACACCATCTTGCATCCACATGGCTTCATCATATTTAAAATCACGTCCATATTTATAA
>NZ_JBQSVP010000006.1:0-65100 GCF_052376345.1 Psychrobacter sp. AOP5-GZ1-6
ATAAAAAAGCGACACCACAGACTAATAAGAATAAATTATAGTTTTCGATCATAAGAGTCACGCACGAGAGTCAGTTGATTGTTATTTTTTTATAAAAGAAAGCCCACTATCGAGCCATACTGAGGATCGATGACTAATGACTTGTCGGTCTGTCTTTTATCATGACAACAAAACATGATGGTTTCCGCAAAAAATAGTTATCAAACGACGGTCTACGTTGTTTTTTAGTGAAAAAAAGCCTGCACAATATAGGCAGGCTTTTTATAATTTCAATATTTGTGACTCTTAAAACAAACAGAGTTTTAAAGTCTGAGCTGTTTCTGTACTTAGTGTTTAGCGCTCTACTTGGCTTACGTCACGTATTGCACCAGTATCGGCACTGGTAGTCATGGCTGCATAAGCACGTAATGCAGGAGTAACGTAACGCTCACGGCTTACAGGTTTCCAAGCATCACGACCACGAGCTTCCATAGCTTCACGGCGTTCTGCCAAAGCTTCATCGCTCACTTGGATGTTGATAGTACGGTTAGGAATGTCAATATGAATGGTATCACCTTCTTCTACCAGACCAATCGCACCACCTTCAGCAGCTTCAGGGCTGGCATGACCAATAGATAGGCCAGATGTACCGCCAGAGAAACGCCCATCAGTCAGTAGCGCACATTTTTTACCCAAACCTTTTGACTTCAGGTAAGTTGTTGGATAAAGCATCTCTTGCATACCTGGGCCACCTTTAGGGCCTTCGTAACGAATGATTACTACATCACCGGCAACGATTTGGTCATCCAAGATAGCTGCAACGGCATCATCTTGCGATTCAAATAGACGCGCGCGGCCAGTAAATACCAAAATACTGTCATCAACGCCAGCTGTTTTTACCACACAGCCACGCTCAGCAATGTTGCCATACAGTACTGCTAAGCCGCCATCTTGTGAATAAGCATGAGTAACGCTACGGATACAGCCTGATTCGCGATTAACATCGAGATTAGACCATTCTTTGGATTGTGAAAAGGCTTGTGTCGTACGAATACCACCAGGTGCAGCAACATATAGTGCTCGCGCTTCAGCATTGTCTGGATTCATGATATCCCATGTGTCGATGGCTTCTTTCATCGTTGCACTATGGATAGTTGGGAGGTCAGTGGTTAGTAAGCCTGCACGGTCAAGCTCAGCAAGCAATGCCATTACGCCACCAGCTCGGTGCACATCTTCCATATGATATTTCTGTGAAGCAGGTGCGACTTTAGAGAGGCAAGGCACGCCGCGGCTTAGACGATCGATATCGGCCATTTTAAAATCAACTTCCGCTTCATTGGCCGCTGCTAGCAAATGCAAGATAGTATTGGTTGATCCACCCATCGCGATATCTAAGCTCATGGCATTTTCAAAAGCCGCTTTGGTCGCGATAGAGCGTGGTAGCACTGAGTCATCATCTTGCTCATAACGGCGTTTGGCCAAAGAGACAATCGTACGACCAGCCTTTAAGAACAATTCACGGCGCATCGCATGAGTTGCTAGTAATGAGCCATTACCTGGCAATGATAGCCCTAATGCTTCGGTCAAACAGTTCATTGAGTTGGCAGTAAACATACCAGAGCAAGAGCCACAAGTGGGGCAGGCTGAGCTTTCGATGGCCAAGACATCTTCGTCACTGATATTATCGTCAGCAGCATCCATCATCGCATCGACTAAATCAAGCTTACGAATCGCATTACCTTTATTGTCAGTGGTATGTGTACCGTTGCCACCATCGTTATTGTGGCTTTGTGCGACAGTACTGGCAATGACTTTACCGGCTTCCATAGGTCCGCCAGAGACGAACACAACAGGAATGTTTAAGCGCATCGCTGCCATTAACATGCCTGGGGTGATTTTATCGCAGTTAGAAATACAGACTAAAGCATCTGCGCAGTGAGCATTGACCATGTACTCGACAGAATCGGCAATTAAGTCACGACTTGGTAGCGAATACAGCATACCGCTATGGCCCATCGCAATACCATCATCGACAGCAATAGTATTGAATTCTTTGGCCACGCCACCTGCCTGCTCAATCTCACGTGCGACCAGTTGACCTAAGTCTTTTAAATGCACGTGACCTGGTACGAACTGGGTAAATGAGTTGGCAATAGCAATAATAGGTTTGCCAAAGTCGCCATCAGTCATGCCAGTTGCACGCCATAGTGCGCGTGCACCTGCCATATTACGACCACCGGTAGAGGTTTTTGAGCGATAATCCATGTGATATTCCTTACAAATAGGCTAGGTTCGTTAAAATGTGCAGCATCAGCCGTGATGTCAATAGTGTGCTTTTTATACGGTTTGAGGACTAGTGAATAATACTAGGTCGCTACCATACCATTAGCTATGAATAGCTGAAAATAATTCGCTGCTTGTGATAAAAAATAGGACGGATAAGTACTACTCCAAACGTTCTAATATGGCTGTTTCAAACCAAGGTAGCTCGGCTTTATCTTTGTCCAGTTTGGCGATAATCGCTAAAGCATGAGTGGCCGGTAAAAGCTGATAGTCTGTACTGGTCTCAATCGTTAATATCGATTCCGTGCCATTGTGTTGTTCGTCGATACTAATTAAGGGTTGACGGTTGTTTTTATAGAGTACATCTATACGGCCAAAAAACTGCCAATCTTTAAATGCGGTAGTGAGCGCGTCTGTTGCCTCTTTAGTATAAATTTGCTGTGCGTCTTTGCCCGTATTGGTCCAATGCAGCCGTACAGCCAATTGCAATGTTTCACTGAATACGACCAGTGAGCCGACGACCTTTACCTGCCAAGGGTTAGCAAGCAGTGTGGCATCAATCCCGATGAGCTTAGCAGCTGCTTGAGCCGTCATCGGTGTGTTAAATTGCGCTAATAGAGCAGGTGTCAGTGGATGTGTTTGTTTGATACTGTCTTCTAAGCTGTCATAATGATACAGAAAAGGTAGCGGTAAATCTTGAGTGACGGTTTTTTTGCTGATTTTACAGTTATGAATTCGCCATGCAATGGTTTTGTCAGTCAGTACGTCTGCTAAAATAATACTGTTTGGCGCAAGCATTTGAGTCGCATTCTGCGTGCTTGTTTGTTCAGTATTACTAGCAGATATCATATCATCGGATGTGGTCGTTGATAGTGTGGTATCAAGATGTACATTAGCGTAATTGTTATTTGATTGAGAGGTCAAAGTAGGCGAGTCCATAAACATGGTGTTATTAAAATAGAGGGTTAATATAACATTTTAAGGGCATGGCTCGCCAATAAATTGCTTAATTGTTAACGTAATTTACTGGTATTATTTTTTATAGTGAGCATGGTAGTAACTTGTGCTTAGCCTATATTTCGTCCACTATATTACGCACGCTTCAATCTGTTTTAAACAATAAACAGGGCGTGTTGAACATTCAAATGTGGTGCTGGCAGTGACTATTTTTTAGACAATATGCAGTGAAATTTTTGATACCTAGTCATTCTAGGTTAAACAATTTCGCCATGTATTGGCAAAAAAGAGTACTGCCCTCCACTCGAGCATAGCTCTCGCCTTGCAAACGGGCAAAGCAGTGCTTTGCTGGATCCGTTCTCAAGGCTGATGCTAAAATCACCCCAAACGTCGTTACAAGCCTAGTTAAGGTCTCGACATTATCGTCGGCTTGCGCCTAGTTTGGTGCAATTTTAGCGATCAGCAGCCCTAATATTTGAATGTTCAACACGCCCTAGTAACGACAACATTACATTGAAAGGAATAATAATGACTGATATTAATCAACAAGCCACAGCGTACGATGACAACAATATTTTTGCCAAAATGCTAACCAGTGATATTCCGTGTCATAAAGTGTATGAGGATGATAAAACCCTAGCCTTTATGGATATCATGCCGCAAGCGGAAGGTCATGTATTGGTAATACCGAAACAAAAAGCTGTTGATTTGGCCGACCTTGAACCAGAGTATGCAGCTGCTGTTTTGATGACATCTCAAAAAGTCATGCAGGCGCAGCGCCAAGTGTTTGCGCGTGAAGGAATTATTCAAATGCAGCTAAATGGTGCGCAAGCAGGGCAAACAGTGTTCCATTATCATGTACATCTTATTCCTACCAATATCCATGAGCTAGGTCATCATGCTGCTGTAATGGCCGATCATGAGCAGTTGGCCAAACTTGCCCAACAACTAGCTTCTGCTATTACTGGTTAGTATTTAATACACCATATTCGTTATTAGTTGCTTTTAATAGCGATTATCAGCCCGGTATGAAAAAGGTCGCCTGCAAGCGGCCTTTTTTGTTATTTGGTAATAGTCAGGTAACAAATGTTAAAATAATGTTACATCTTAGGTCGAATATTAGGGTCATCACGATAAATATGCTACATATAACCGCATGTTGTTCCATTGTTATTTTAATAAACGTCAAAAATATTTTTTATACCTATATTGCAGGCGTTGTTTATTAATAAGCCATTATTTGCGTATTTGCTATTTATGATAATAAGCAGTTTTTTCTAGTTTTAGTGATTCTATTTGATGACTCGCTTTAACGGCTATCTTTAACGATTGTTATCTTAATAACGGAAACTCCTATCGTCTTAGGTCTCTTGTTAGAGACTGATTTTAAATAATAATTGAAAACCTATTTTGTGAGATCACTTTTATGAAAGATAAAACTGCTCGATCCACTATTTTACTGCCCGTATTTTTGCCAGCTGCTATCGTCATGATTTTATTGGTTGTTGGTACTGCCATTAACCCAGAAGCTGCAGGTGAGTTATTTAGTTCTGTACTAACCTTTACGACCGAGACTTTTGGTTGGTTTTACATGTTGGCGGTTGCCATATTTTTACTGTTTATCATTGTGTTGGCATTTTCATCATATGGCAATATCAAGCTTGGACCAGACCATGGAGAGGCTGAATATAAGTTTCTAGAATGGTTTGCCATGCTGTTTTCAGCAGGTTACGGTATTGCTTTACTATTTTATGGGGTAGCAGAACCGGTTATTCATTTTGCCAGCCCACCTTTATCTACGCCCGAAACCATTCATGCAGCGAAAGAGGCGATGCAAATTGCTTATTTTCATTGGGGCTTTCACATTTGGGCTATTTATGGTGTGGTAGGGTTGTCGCTTGCGTATTTCGCGTTTCGTCATGGACTACCCTTGTCTATGCGTTCCACATTGTATCCATTAATTGGTGAAAAAATTCATGGGCCGATTGGTCATACGGTTGATGTATTCGCTATTTTGGGTACGTTGTTTGGTATCGCCACCAGCTTAGGTTTGTCAGTATCGCAAATTAATGCCGGTCTTAACTATCTGCTACCCGATATTGTTCCAGTTAATACCACAGTACAGGTGATAGCCATTGCTGTCATTACAGCGGCTGCCTTAGTATCGGTGCTAGCAGGTATGGATAAAGGTGTTAAGCGGCTGTCGATACTCAATATGGTACTGGCCACATCACTGATGGTCTTTGTATTTATTGTTGGCCCTACCATTTTTATTTTAAATGCCTTTATGGAAAATACGGGCAGTTATCTGGGCAATATTGTTGAGCGTACCTTTAGTTTACAAGCTTACGAGAGTAGTGACTGGATCGGTAGTTGGACGCTGTTTATCTTTGCATGGACGATTGCTTGGGCTCCGTTTGTTGGGCTATTTATTGCCAAAATCAGCCGTGGTCGTACTATTCGTGAGTTTGTGCTAGGCGTTATGCTGGTACCTACCTTTTTCACATTCTTTTGGTTTGCTGTGTTCGGTGATACGGCTCTACATATGATTATGATGGATGGCTATACTTCGCTTATTAGTGAGGTACAAAACAACCAAGCCATCGCTTTGTTTAAATTATTTGAAAACTTGCCATTTACTCAGTTTGTGTCGTCGCTGACGATATTGCTCATCATCACGTTTTTTGTGACTTCATCAGATTCAGGATCATTGGTTATTGATTCACTCGCTGCTGGTGGCCGTAGCGATACACCATGGTGGCAGCGTACTTTTTGGGTAGTGACAGAAGGTGCTGTAGCGGCAGTGTTACTATTGGCAGGCGGTCTGACAGCATTGCAAACTGCTGCTATTGTCAGTGCGTTGCCTTTCGCTGTTATCATATTGATTTCTATCTTTGGTATGTGGCGTGCGTTACGGATTGAAGGTCATCGCGATCAAAGCTTAGATAACGACAACCGATTACCACCACATCTACTTAAGCCGTCAGCATGGCGTGACCGTATTGATTATATTACTGAGCAGCCAACTCGTGACAAGGTATTGATGTATATCAAAAATGTGGTTATGCCGTCGATGGTAGAAGTATCAGAAAAGTTTGCAGAAACGGGTTGGATTACTGATGTTAACTATGATGCGATAAACAACCGTGCCGTACTAGAATTACATCGTGGCGATGATGTCGAGTTTTGGTATGAGGTACGTCTATCTGAGCACGAAGCGCCTGATTATACCGAAGCGACTGCAGGAGAATTGCCACAAGAGCATCATCACCGTGCTGAGGTATATTTACGCCGCGGGGGTCAAACCTATGATTTGTATGGTTATAAAACAGAATCGGTTATCAATGACATCATAGATCAGTTTGAAAAGTATCTGCATTTCTTAAATGTATCGCCTGACAGTTTACCGTGGCGCATGCAAGAACACGATGAAGATATTACTTTAGAGCAGGGTAGTGTGTTTGATAAGTAATACGCTCAATGATGATAAATTAGTGTTTATTGATGCAAGTTATTCACGTGAATAGCTTGCAATACGCGTACGAACCCTTAGAATAACGGCTTGTTTTCCTCGTAAATCAAGCCGTTTTTTATGTCTATAGATTTTCCTATTCCACTCTCGTCTTTGCCAGTATCTGAGCATCCATTATTACAGCCGTTAAATATTGGTGGTCTTACGATTGAAAACCGTTTGATGGTTGCCCCTATGGCAGGCGTGACTGACAACCCATTTCGTAAATTGTGCAAATCATTTGGCGCAGGTCATGCGGTGAGCGAGATGATCATCGCCGATACCGCGCTATACGCTCGCAAAAAATCATTATACCGTGCCAATTTTGATGGTGAGATTGCCCCTATTTCAGCGCAAATAGCAGGAGCCGAGCCAGATAAGTTGGCGGAAGCGGCGCGTTATCAGATTGATAATGGCGCGCAAATAATCGATATCAATATGGGCTGCCCTGCCAAAAAAGTATGCCGCAAGCTGGCAGGATCTGCATTATTACAAGATGAAGACTTAGTCGCCTGTCTGTTAGATGCTGCTGTGAATGCGGTGGATGCACCAGTCACTCTGAAGACGCGACTGGGTTATGAAAATGGCCGCGAAAATATTTTACGAGTGGCCAAGCGGGCAGAGCAAGCCGGTATTGCTGCTATCGCTATACACGGGCGTACGCGAGAGGATATGTATACCGGAGAGGCGCGCTACGATCTGATACGTGAAGTCAAAGAAAGCATCAGTATCCCAGTCATTGCTAACGGTGATATCCATAGCCCGACAAAAGCACAGCGTGTGTACGAGCTGACTGGCTGTGATGCCGTTATGATTGGCCGCGCCGCTCAAGGTCAGCCATGGTTATTTCGTGATATCGGACATTTCTTACGGACTGGTGAGCATCTTGATGCGCCCGGTATCAGTGAAATAAAAGAAATTGTATTAACACATTTGCAAGAGTTATATGCCTTTTATGGTGAATACTCTGGCTGCCGCATCGCGCGCAAACATATCGCTTGGTATACGACAGGTATTCCAAAATCCAACGCTTTTAGGCAAGCCATGTATAGCGAAGAAAGTACTGCAGGGCAGTTTCAGGCCGTTGAAGATTTTTTAAAAGCCCATGAATGAATCACCAAAATTTTAAATCAGACAACCATGCCTTTATTGGCTTTTGAAATTCTAAAGCCCTCACCCTATCTGAATAAGACCGTAGTTTTATTATTCACTTTACCTTAATTCACTTTATCTTATGTTTTCTTGTTATTCTATAATCGAACGATCATAGGAATGGGACAAACAAAAAGGAATTTTTATGGCCAATCCATCAAAGACAGCAATCACTAGCGTTGTTAAAGACAAAATCATTATTATTACTGGTGCCTCAAGTGGTATCGGTGAGCGTACCGCCTTTTTGCTTAGTGAGTGCGGTGCACATGTTATTTTATTGGCACGTACCGAAGACAAGCTAAAAATGGTCAAAGATAAAATAGAAAGATTGGGGGGTAAGGCAAACTACTATGCGTGTGACCTCACTGATATGGTTGCCATTGAGGCTACAAGTCAAAAAATCCTAGCTGACTTTAAGCATATCGACATATTGGTAAATAATGCAGGTCGTTCGATTCGACGTTCAGTCCATGAGTCAGTCAATCGTTTTCATGATTTTGAGCGTACCATGGAAATCAATTATTTTGGGGCCGTCAAAATTATTTTAGGGTTTTTACCAACGATGATTGGACGTCAAACGGGTCAAATTGTCAATATTTCATCGATTGGTGTGTTGGCCAATAGCCCAAGATTTGCCGCTTATGTGGCTTCCAAATCTGCATTGGATGCTTTTAGCCGTTGTTTAGCAGCGGAAGTGAAAGGTGACAATATTAAAGTCACCAATATCTTTATGCCATTGGTTCGTACACCTATGATTGCTCCAACCAAGCTATATCGCTATATGCCAGCGTTGATGCCTGATGAAGCAGCAATGATGGTTGCAAGAGCTATCGTCGACAAGCCCAATAGTATTGCCAGTAACATGGGCAAGTTTGCCTCGGCCAGTTATTCTTTGATGCCTTCATTTAATGTGAGTATTCAGTCCATTGGTTATCGTATATTTCCTAGCTCGACTGCTGCTCGAACGAGGGATAGAAAACCCAACCTGGCACAGCGTATTTTTGCAAAAATACTCCCTGGTGAGCATCACTGACGTTGAGAGATATATGCTTTGAAATGAAGTAAAAATAGTTGGTAGGGTGCTTTTTTGATGTTTTAAAAAGTATGAGTGCTAAAGTGTGTATACCTGAGAAGCATTAACAATCACACAAATATAAATTGATGATTGACTCTCAAAGGGTCAAAAAAACCAAATAATATAATTTGAAGAGGTAAGGATGTTAGTTAAATTACTACGAGAAGGTCTAGGGCGAATTATCGCTGGTATAAGTGTCATGACGCAAGGTAAAGCCATGACTCGCACTGAGGAAGAGCAAGCTTTAGTTAATCAGGCTGGTGAAGGATTGTCTTTATATCAATTTCAATCTTGTCCTTTTTGCGTCAAAGTCCGCCGTCAAATTCACAAGTTGAATGTGCCTGTTGAGCTACGAGATGCAAAAAATAATGAGCAATTTCGCAATGAGCTTGCTGAAAACGGTGGACGGATAAAAGTGCCTTGTTTACGTATTCAAGAAAACGATGATGTCCAATGGATGTATGAATCTAATGATATCAATGCTTATTTGCAACAGCGTTTTGGCTAGGGCGTTCCTCCATTTTAAAAATGAGGACAGACCCTAGATTCTGTTAAAAGTTAGCACAACTTATACGATGAAACGGCTTCATTAAGACCTAAAGTATGGGCACTGAAAACATGAATATCGAAAACACGGGCTCCGAAAGTGATATCGTCAATCAAATAGAAATCATCTATGAAGATGAGCATCTGGTGGCGATTAATAAAGAAGCTGGGCTACTGGTGCATCGCAGCTGGCTGGATAGAGGCGAGACGCGCTTTGCCCTACAACTCACTCGTGATGCGGTGGGTTGTCATGTGTTTCCGGTGCATAGGTTGGATAGGCCTACATCGGGCGTGTTGTTGTTTGCCAAGAGCTCAGCTGTGGCACGTAGTCTGACCGAGGCGTTTACTGCACACCAAGTGACCAAGCAGTATTTAGCTGTGGTGCGCGGCTTTATGTCAGAGCAGGGTAGCGTTGATTATGCGTTGAGCTTTAAGCCCGATGCCATCGCTGATAAGTTTGCCAACTTGGACAAACCTGCTCAAGAAGCGGTTACCCACTGGCAGAGTTTGGCACAAATTGAGCTACCATTTGCGGTATCAAAAAAACACGCCACTAGCCGCTATAGTCTTATGCGTTTGACTCCTGAGACTGGACGTAAGCATCAGCTGCGTCGACATATGAGGCATTTATTCCATCACATTGTGGGTGATACCAGTCACGGTGATATACGTCATACGCGGTTTTTTCGTACTCAATATGACTGTACGCGCATGCTGCTACATGCTCAGACTTTAGCGCTCAGCCATCCGGTCACTGGCGAGCCGTTATTGCTAAAAGCGGGATTAGACGATCAATGGATGCGTATCCTGGAAGAGTTTGGTTGGGTCAATAGTATTGAGGATTGAGCAGCATAAAGTTGAGAGGTTATTTTCAATAACCTCTTTATCTTTTTTTCTGAAAAGCTCTAAGGCTTTCTATTTTGCATTTAATTGTTGAAACTTATTACAACCAACTTGAAGACCGTTATTACAAGATTTACCAAACCATTCTTTAGCAGTAGCATTATTCTGACGAACACCTTCGCCTTGATCGTACATCAGCCCAAGCATATATTGAGCATCAGCATCAGCATCAGCATCAGCATCAGCATCAGCATCGCCTTGGTTGGCTACTTTTTGATACCACTTAGCCGCTTTACTGTAATCTTGACGCACGCCTTGGCCGTTGTAATAAGCCAAGCCAAGGCTATATTGAGCCTTAGCATCAGCTTGATCAGCCAAATATTGGGTTTGGTTAAAATCAGCAGCCAGTGCCGACACGGATAATATCGCTGCTGTTAAAAAGAGGGTTGTCTTGCTGGTGAGCGAGGTATGCAGAAGGATCATGGTGAGTCTCAAGAAAGTTTCTTTAGAATATACATTTGTACGTTATCGCTATAATAGCAGATATATCGTCGAGCGTTCGGGCTGGCATCTTTTTAGGGTGTGTTCTCAATTTACATGAGGTTTATCTGATTGGGCCAAAAAAGTAGCAAACCGTCACAGTGGTATGATTAGGTAATTAAAATACTAAAGTAGTATCATGTGGGGATTATTTGCATAATGGATGGTAAAAAAGGGGAGTCATACCTTTTTATATGAATGTTTTTTATTAGGAAAGATCATGCTTCTTCGGTTTATTGCGCGTCATGGCACATTAATTATGCCCGTTTGCGCAATTTTTGGCTTTGTTTTTCCAGACGTATCCAATGTGGTATTGATATATTTACCTCAAATGCTGTTTTTCTTAATGTTTTTTACTTTACTCGGCATCGATCAATATGCACTGTTAAAGCGTATAGCGACAAGCTATGTGTGGGTTTTTGCTTTGTTACAAAGCGGAGGTATAAGTCTGGCTTTAATACTAATTGCCTATGCGCTTGGTGTGCGTGGCGATTGGCTGTTGGCGATTGCAGGGCTTGGTGCTACTGCCCCGTTATTTGGTAGTGGTGCATTGGTCAATGCGGTGGGGTTTGATGCACAGCTGGCGACGGCAAAAACTATCGCTGCTACGCTCATCATGCCATGTACATTATTAGGCGTATTGTGGCTATTGGGCGATAAAAATGCGCACATAGACATTGGCACTTATGTCAATCGTTTGTTGATTTATATTGTTATGCCAATAGTATTAGCTTTTGGGGTGCGTCGGTTCGTTTCACCTGCTGTTTTGTCGCGTTACTATCCCAAAATTGGGCAGTTTAATATTTTACTGCTGATGTTGTTTCCACTTGGACTGATGGCAGGGTTTCGTACCACCTTTGATCATAATCCGTGGCAAGCATTGTTGTTACTGGTGCTAAGTTTTGTATTGGCATTGGTGTTTTATTTTACGGCTTACATAATATATCGGCGTTTTGGCTATGAAAACGCCATCATCGCTGCGTTGGTGTGCGGTGGACGCAATGTATTGCTTGCTTACACCATAACGGCACCTTTTATGGGTGCGGTGTTTTTACCGTTACTGGGTGCTTTTCAATTACCAGCATTTTGCTTACCCTTACTGGGTAAATATATGGCAAAACGCCATACAACTCGATCTATAGGTTTAAAGTCAAGTTCATGAATCGCTTCGACTATTAACAGATGAGTTATCGTTTAGAGGATTTATATTTTGGGCATACCTATGGCGAACCAATCAAGTGCTTTTACTGGTTTGACACTCTAGTGAGGACTCGAACTGTAGGCTGTAGGTTAGTAGTATCAATAGGTTGAATTGTTCTGATAATCGTAGTGTACTTCAAGTGATACTTGTCGTGTAGATTGATGATGTATAATTATTGAATACTAAAGTGTTCTAGGGCGTGTCATCAATTAGCAGAGATATTTTAAAATAAGCTATACTAATTCTATATATAGCAAACTGAGCTCAACTATTATGACAAGACGACATGCCCTACGTGATGACCAATGGGAGAGAATTAAAGACATTCTACCTGGTAAACCAAGTGACGTTGGTGTTACTGCAAAGGATAACCGCTTGTTCGTAGAAGCGGTTCTGTACCGTTACAAGACCGGCATACCTTGGCGTGACCTACCTGAACGCTTTGGCGACTTCAGAGTGATTCATACTCGTTTTAGTCGCTGGTCAAAAAAAGGCGTATGGGAGCAGGTTTTTAATCAACTCTCTGAACAATCCGATGACGAATATGCCATGCTAGATGCCACGATTGTTAAAGCCCACCAGCACAGTGCTGGAAAAAAAGGGATCAAGCCATTGGACGCAGCAAAGGTGGACTGACCACTAAAATACATACTCGTACAGATGCATTAGGCAATCCTACTGGCTTTTATCTGACGGGTGGCGCAGCTCATGACCTGTGTGGCTCAGATGAACTGCTTGATGTCAGTATTAGCCAAACTTGGCTTGCCGATAGAGCTTACGATGCTGATGCCCGTGTTATTGAACCGATTAAAGCAGTACAAGGCCATGCAGTCATACCTTCAAAGTGTCATCGGCTGCAGCCAAGAGACTTGGACGAAGAGCTCTATAAAGCAAGGCATCTAATTGAAAACTTCTTTGCCAAGATCAAACAGTACCGTGCGATTGCCACTCGTTATGATAAGTTAGCCAGTCATTTCCTTAGTGCCATTCATCTGGTCTCTTGCGTGGTTTGGCTTAATTGATGACACGCCCTAATACCAAATAGCCTCCTTAGGTAAATATTTATAAAACTGTATTCTAGAATACAGATACTGACCTGCTATTTCTGTATTGCCAATCTGACTTCTATGATCGTTAGCAATGACACTAAACCCAGTTTTTTTATGCGCCATGATGACCTCTATTCGTCTATAACCTGCAAATCTTGAAGTAGTTACTCCAACATTAGGAAATTGGATGAATTTTTGAGTAGTCTGGCTATTACCTAGACCTAAACCATCTTTGTAATCTGTTGAGGACTGCGGAGTCAATAAGATATGACAGTCATCAGGGCGGTTTTTAATGAGTAATAGGCATCGTTCTTGAATGAAATCAAAAAGTAATTTATAAGCATCATGTTCACTGTGTTTGAGTAAAGTAGCTAGATGGACGAAAGTGTACCCTTTACCTTGGTAAGTTTCTGAATATACCCCTGACCATGTTAATCCTCTTGTGTCTTCGTAGAAGTTCATCAGCATTTTAACCATGCTATTTACCCATTCTAAGCAAGTATCACTTTGATGCTCGGTGTAAATCTCTATATAGGTATCTGGCATTTAAAACCCTTATGAAGTTATAGTTAGCGTAGAGTATACCCTAAGGGAGCCAGCTATTTCGCCCCTCAAATGGATTAGCAGACCACTTAAAACAGACCGCCATAATGGAACTACTTAAATTAGCTCTGGTTACTCGGTACGGAATTCTAACCAAACACTTGCCACAGTATCCAAAACAGTCCTGCCATAATGACAGCAATAACCAACAACCGTTTTGTCCAATAAGGTAGTAGTGGTTTTTTACATCCTAAATCATTTAGTTTGCCGTCTACGCCATCCTGTAGGTTTTTGAATGATTTACCTTTTTTATTGGCTTTGAGACGGTTTTTCACCAATTTATCAGATTCATCTTCGGTTTCGGGCTCTCTATCAAAGCTGATAGCTTGATGAGGTATGCCTTGCTTACTGGCGATAGTATTGAGTTTTTGCTGCTGTTTTACCTTTAGCTGCGTCTCATAGGCATCAATCCGTACCTTGGCTTCATCCATACTGATGTTTTCATCTTCAGCCAGTGTTTTGATGGCCATGACTATATTGTTTTTTTCGATCATCATAATGACCGCTTTTGGCAGTTTTGAGTTGACTGACTTTGCGCTAGGGTCGGGGTTAAACATGATTGTCCTTATTGCAACGTAAAAATTTAAAGATGATGTCTTGTTTATTATAACGGCTTTATAAACAGGGTCTGTTGAACATTTAAATATTCAAGCAAAAAAATACCGCAATCAAAATGATGATTGCGGTATTTTAGTATCTATCTGTATCAGCATTTCTGCCAATCTTTGATAAATTATAGATCTTTCCAGCGTTGGATAGACTTTTTAATCACTTCTTTCGCTTCTGCAACATCGTCCCAAGATTCAACCACAGTGCTACCTGGTTTTTTCAGGTCTTTGTAATGGCTGAAGTGGTACTCTAACTGGTTGATTAGCTGTTTTGGTAAATCAGCTAGGCTGTTGTAAGCGTTGCCTGTGTCACGGTCGTCAGCAGGTACGACGACGATTTTGTCATCTACTTCACCATCATCGACGAACTTCATCACACCGATTACTTTGGCTTTTAAGAAAATGCCAGTTGGTAATGGTTGCTCAGTAAGCAATAACACATCTAGCTCATCGCCATCTTCGTCAAGTGTTTGTGGGATAAAGCCATAGTTACAAGGCTTGGCAAAAATCTGTGGATCAATACGATCAAGCTCAAATACTGCTAGCTCGCGATTCCATTCGATTTTGTGACTGCTACCAGCTGGAATTTCTACTACTACGTTGATGATGCCGTTATCTACGTCGCCTGCGTCTAGAATTTTATTAAAATCAGCCATAAACTGCTCCAGTTTTCTTTTGTTTTGAATCTTTGAATAATATATAAGGGTTTGACTGCGCTATTATCATATAATCGCTGCGCCAATTGTACCGACAGCGATTATAGCAAGTTTGCTACAAATTTTCTCAAAATGCTTAAGTCTAAGCGGGCAAGATATTATGCAAAAAAAGATTATGCAAAAATGGACTCAAAGCATTTATTTTGGTGCGATCGCTCGTAACTCAATAATACCGGCATGACGCTTAGCAATATTATCAATCAATTTTTGTGTGACCTGTTCGTAGCTAAGTGATGGTGCAGCGTTTTCAGTCATATTGACGAAATCTGATAAGCGCAGCATTTGCATGCCAGCATAACCGCAAGGGTTAATCGCATTAAACGCCGCCAAGTCGCAATTGACGTTTAACGCGATACCATGATAACTAAAACCGTGCTTAATCTTAAAACCGAGTGATGCTATTTTCCCGAGCATGATTTTATCATCAACAGGTGTATCGTTGGTTTGCGTATCGGTATTACTATCTGGTGCAGAAGTATCCGCATATAAATAAACCCCAGGGGCGTCACGGCGTGCATGAGCGCTGATATTTTCACTCTTCGAGGCATCAGACTCTTGTAAGCACTCATTGATCACATCTTCGATGGCTTGTTCGGCATGAGACACTAAATGGCGCACACTCCAGCCCAAGCTGTGCAAATCAAACAACCAATAAACAACCAATTGTCCATGACCGTGCCAAGTGACTTGACCGCCACGATCTGTCTTGATGATAGGGGTGTCAGTACGTTGCAGTATGTGCTCTTCTTTACCTGCCTGCCCAAGAGTATAAACATCATTATGATCGACAATCCATAGCTCGTCAGGCGTCCGTAAGTCTTGTTCTTTTTTTAACGCAATGCGCTCAAGCGTGCGTTGTAACATCGCATCATGAGTCGGGTTATAGTCGGCTGTTGATAGGTATTTAGTGACAAGCGTTTCGTTGAGCGGTTGTGTGGTGTTTTCCATGAGAGTGGCAGTCTTATTGTTGTCTGATCTTTAGATATACATTATTAAGGTTTTGCAGGTGTTAATTTCTGGCATTAAGTGTAGCAGTTTTTGAGATTGGCACCCAAAGTTATATTTTGTGTCTGTGTAAACGATGCTTGTGTAAGTAATGTCTGTGCAAGCTGCCTCTCTATAAGTTGAGGCTTTATAATTTAGGTTTCTATAAATTGGGATTCTCTAACTTGAAAATCTATAAATTGTACCTGTGTAGAGTTTATAAATAACTGTGACGAGTAAAGGAGAGACATAAGCTAGGATGTGTCATATTACTTTTTTACGAACGTAGGAGTTACTGGAATCTGCTGTTCATTCGCTGTTCACTACGCTACATTAAAAGATAGTGAATTAGGGCGTGTCCTCATTTTAAAAATGGTGATAAAAATGAGATAAATTGCAGTCAAACAAGGAAAATAGCGCAGATAATATCGAGATATTAGTCAGCTATTTGACGCCGTTTGGCAAGATTTAGCCATTTTTAACCCATTTAGATAACTATCGATTGAATTGAGGACATGCCCTAGAATGATGCCAATACATATAACAAGGAAGAACAATGACAGGTAATAATAAAAAGGCTAGCGAGCCGACCTCAGTAGATATCAGTCCAGTAACACAAGACGCGTCTGAAGTGCTCAGTACTGCTCACACTATCGATGAGATGCAATCGCAGTTTGCACACTTGCAAGCACTTAGCCGGACGCAGCCAATAAATGATTGGGCAACACGCGAGACTCAGTTAGACAACTTAGAGGTCATGCTTAGCGATAACCAAATTGGTTTTACGGAAGCGATTAACGCAGACTTCGGCTATCGTAGCGAATCTGAGACGCAGTTTGCCGAGTTGTTCCCGAGCTTTACGGGTATTAGCCATGCCAAAAAACATGGCAAAAAATGGATGAAAACGCAGCGTGCGCCTATCTCAGCCTTGTATATGCCTGCACATAATGAGATCCAGCCGCAGCCATTAGGCGTGGTCGGTATCATGGTGCCTTGGAATTACCCGCTATTTTTGGCAGTAGGGCCGTTGATTGATGCATTAACGGCAGGTAATCGGGTGATGATTAAGATGAGTGAGGCAGCACCGCAATTTGCTCAAGCGTTTGCTGATGCAATCGCTCGCTATTTTTCGCCAGATATGGTTTGTGTGGTACTCGGCAAAGTTGATATTGCCGCGGCATTCAGCTCGCTACCCTTTGATCACCTGCTATATACTGGTTCTACAACAGTCGGCAAAAAAGTCATGGCAGCCGCTGCGCCTAACTTGACACCAGTCACGCTTGAGCTTGGTGGTAAGTCACCAGTAATGGTATTAGACGGTGCCAATTTAGAGACAGTGGTGAATCGTGTGATGATGGGTAAGACCTTAAACGCTGGTCAAACTTGTATTGCCCCTGATTATGTACTGATTCAGCGCAAGTATCATGAGCAGTTTATCAGTCTGGCAAAAGAGTGGATGGAAAAGCATTATCCTAATATCGAAAACAACCCAGATTATTCACGTATGATTAATGTCCAGCAGTTTAAACGCGTTAAAGACTACCTAGATGCATTATCAGGTGATGAGATACGTCAGCTGACTGCTGTTGAAGCCAATATCGAAACGCGTTTAATGCCGCCAATCATTGTGAGTGAACCTGCTCCTGATAGTGCAGTCATGCAAAATGAAATTTTTGCACCGATTTTGCCATTGATGCATTATGAGACGCTTGACGAGGCGATTCATTTTGTTAACGCGCGTCCACGTCCTTTGGCGCTGTATGTCTTTGGTGATAACCATAGAGGCATAGAAAAAGTACGTAATAATACGGTTTCAGGTGGTCTGTGTATTAATGAGGTTTTGATACACGTGGCTCAGCATGATTTACCGTTTGGTGGTGTTGGCGATTCTGGTACAGGTGCTTACCATGGCAAAGCAGGATTTGAGCGTTTAAGCCACATGAAGCCGGTGTTTGTACAATCTAAGTTGAATGGTCTGAATCTGTTGTTGCCGCCTTATGGTGGATTGTTTAAGAAGGCTATGGCAGTGTTTTTAAAGTAGCATTTTAAAGTAGCGTTCGTTAAGCTCTATAGATATAACACCGTATCAATTATTAATAGGACACCCCATGCGCCAATGGATTGCGTTAAGCCTACTCTGTATGAGTGCACTATTACTGCCTATATCGGCGTCAGCAGCTTGCGAGTCACCGATAAAATTTGGCGCGATTACATGGGAGAGCGGTCAGTTCACCTCTGGAGTGCTCAAGTATATTGCTGAAGAGGGTTATGGTTGTACCATCGAAGAAGTGCCAGGAGCAGGCCCCGCGCTTGAAACGGCGCTGTCACAGAATGACATTCAAGTCATTGGAGAGCAGTGGGTTGGACGATCTCCAATCATGGAACAAGCCATCGAACAAAATAAGGTGGCGGTCATCGGCGATACGCTCAAGGGCGGCGCAACCCAAGGTTGGTATGTCCCTAGCTACGTATTAGAAGAAAACCCAGGCCTACGCAGCTATCAAGATTTGCCTAAATACACTGAGCTGTTTACAGATCCTGAAAACCCTAGTAAGTCGCGTTTTATGAATTGTCCTTCTGGTTGGACGTGCGAAATCTTCAATACCCGTTTACTTAAGAACACGGGTTTAGACAATACCTTTAACAACGCCCACCCCGGAACAGGAGCCGCGCTTGATGCTGAGATTTCTTCTGCTTTTGAGCAGCATAAACCACTGTTATTCTACTATTGGCAGCCTACGGGGCTGATGGCAAAATACGACTTTGCGCCATTGGCGTTTCCTGCTCATAATGACGCCTGTTGGCAAGACTTGTTACGAGCAGATGGTACGATGGATTGTGTCACTGGGTTCCCTGTTTCTCCTTTAGGTATCGCGGTATCTACACCTTTTATTGAGTCTAATCCTGAACTGGCAGATGTCTTCAAAAAAATACAGTTTACCTCTGATGAGCTCAATGGCGCTATCTTAGAGATGAGCGAAAGTAAACGTAGCGGAGATGAGCAAGCATTGGTATTTTTGCGTGAGAACCCAAAGGTTTGGCAAGCGTGGCTATCTGATAAAGCTGCCACCAATCTTGCGGCCAAGTTAGGTATCAGCTTAACAGGTGCTCCTATCGACAGTACGGCTGTTACTAATAACATCACCAATGGTAATCAACATGGTCTCGCATCAAGTTTCCCCTCATGGTCACTGGAGACGCCGCTCAATAATACACTAGCAAGTGTGGTTCAAAATTACGGTGACGTCTTTCGCAGCATCAGTACGATGGCATTAACCTATTTATTGCTACCGATTGAGCGTCTATTAACGGTCATTCCACCATGGCTGATTATTGCACTTGTTACGGTGTTGGGCTGGTTTGGTGTGCGTAAGGTTTGGTTTGCGCTGGCATGTGGCGCAGGGTTGTTTCTCATTGGTGCTTTTGGACTATGGGGCGCGTTGATTGATACTTTTGCCTTGCTCATCGTATCAGTATTGGTCACAGTAGTGATTGGAATTCCTATTGGTATTGCGATGGCAGGCAGTCAGCTGCTGCGTAAGGTGGTTACACCGATACTAGATGTGATGCAGACCATGCCAAGCTTTGTCTACCTCATACCAGTGCTCATGCTATTTGGCATTGGTAAAGTGCCTGCATTGTTTGCCACCATTATTTATGCATTGCCGCCATTGATTCGTCTGACGACATTAGGCATTACGCAGGTCAAGCATGAGATGGTCGAGGCGGGACGCTCATTTGGTAGCACGCACTTGCAGCTACTCATTTGGATTAAGTTACCACAAGCACTGCCTAGTATCATGGCGGGTGTCAACCAAGCAGTCATGATGTCGCTATCCATGGTGGTGCTCGCTTCTATGATCGGCGCGCCGGGTCTTGGCGAAGATGTGTTGCAATCTATTCAAACCCTTAATATTGGTCAAGGCCTACAAGCAGGTATGGCTATTGTCATTGTTGCTATTATTATTGACCGTATTACTCAGGCATTTGGTCAAGGCAAGCGCGCCCGTCAAAAAACGATTGACGCGAGCAGACGCTCGATTGGTTAATGACTTGGTCGACTATAAAAAACTAAGCTGAAAAAGAAAGTAAGCTGACATTTGAATATGAATATTTGAATGGACTAACAATGAAGACACGCCTTAATAAAAAATACAAATAGCGAGAACGGCAATGAATCACATCCAGCTAGAAAATATCAGCAAAATCTATAATGCTAATACAACGCAAGCAAAGTCTGTGATGGCATTATTGGCTAAAGGTATGGACAGTGTTGCGGTTAAGGAGCAGACGGGCTATTCGGTTGGGCTGTATGATATTAATTTAAGCGTTAAAGCGGGCGAGCTGCATTGTATTATGGGGCTGTCAGGATCTGGTAAGTCAACATTGATACGACATATCAATCGCTTGATTGACCCAACCAGTGGCAAGATATGGGTTGATACGAGTATTGATGCGCAGACTACTATCACAGATGATGTGATCGCAGCTACTCCAAAGTCATCGGCTGCTATCAATGTATTAGCGCTGAATGATAAGGAGCTACAACATTATCGTCAGCAAACCGTTAGTATGGTCTTTCAGCACTTTGGCCTAGTGCCACACATGACAGTCATGCAAAACGTCGCGTATGGTTTACGTGTGCGAAAAATGAGCACCAAAGAGCGCCACGAAGTTGCACGATATTGGCTAAATGAAGTAGGACTTCCTAATCTAGAGCATAGCTATCCGGATGAGTTGTCAGGAGGGATGCAGCAGCGTGTGGGTCTAGCACGTGCTCTGGCAACTGACAATCCAATCTTACTGATGGATGAGGCGTTCTCTGCGCTTGATCCACTCATCCGTGCTCAATTGCAAGACCAGCTGCTTGAATTACAAGAGCGGCTGCATAAGACCATTGTCTTTATCACTCATGACATAGATGAAGCGGTCAAGGTGGGACAGCGTATCAGCATATTGAATGGTGGACGTTTAGTGCAAACAGGCACACCCAGTGATTTACGCAACAACCCAGCGGATGATTATGTTGCACAGTTCATGCACGCGAACGCATAAAGCGTGTTGAATAGTTACTGATAGATGGGCGTGATATTTTTATAGAAGATATGAGTAGGGCGTGTTGAACATTCAAATGTGGTGCTGGCAGTGACTATTTTTTAGACAATATGTAGTGAAATTTTTGATGCCTAGTCATTCTAGGTTAAACAATTTCGCTATATATTGGCAAAAAAGAGTACTGCCCCGAAGGGCTGATGCTAAAATCACCCCAAACGTTGTTGCAAACCTAGCTAAGGTCTCGACATTATCGGCGGCTTACGCCTAGTTTAGTGCAATTTTAGCGATCAGCAGCCCTAATATTTGAATGTTCAACACGCCCTAATCGTAGTAATTATGCTGCCATTAATCGTGAACTCTGAAATAAACCGTAAACTTCGTTATACTTAACGGCTTATTGAAGACTCCTCGTAAATGAGAACCTCTAAATCATGAATGAGAGTCTCTAATTTACTGTCCGCATATGATGTCGCTTTGCTGATTAGGTGACGTTTATTTCTTATTTTTGCGTTTTTTAAGGCCATAGCATGACCGTTACCTATGCACCTATTATTACTTCATTACTTGATAATGACTTATATAAATTTACGATGTTACAAGCCATGCTGCATCAGTTTCCACAAACGCATGGTGTCTATCGTTTTCGCTGTCGTAATAATGAAGATACTGTCTACCCACTGGCTGATATCAAAGAGCAATTAGAAAAACAGTTAGACAGTCTGTGCGAGCTGCGTTTTTTAGAAGATGAGTTAGAGTACTTACGCAGCTTACGCTTTATGCGTTCTGATTTCGTCGATTATCTGGAGCTGTTTAAGCTAAAACGTCGCTTTATCACTGTCAGTACCGATGATGAAGGACGCTTGTTTATCGATATTGAAGGGCCGATGATTCAGGCGATGTTTTTTGAAGTATTTGTCTTAGCTATTGTCAATGAGCTGTATTTTGATGCGTTATCAGATACCACTATCATCGAAGAAGGGCAGCGTAGGCTGGATGAAAAAGTCGAGTTATTACACCAATATGCCCTAGAACAGACAAAAGAAAGTGAAGATACGCCGCCGTTCATTGTCGCAGATTTTGGTACTCGTAGACGATTTAGTAAAAGTTGGCAAGCGCATGTGGTACAGACGTTACATCACGCGCAACCAAAAATTATCAGTGGTACATCCAACGTATATTTGGCTAAAACGTTAGGTATGACGCCAATTGGTACCATGGCACACGAGTTTATGCAGGCATTTCAAGCATTGGACGTGCGTTTGCGTGATTCACAAAAAGCCGCGCTTGAAGCGTGGGTGCATGAGTATCGTGGTGATTTGGGCATTGCGCTGACCGATGTCGTTGGCATGGATGCCTTCTTACGTGATTTTGATTTGTATTTTGCTAAGCTGTTTGATGGTCTGCGTCATGATAGTGGCGATCCTTATATCTGGGGTGATAAAGCGATTGCTCATTATGATAAGTTGAAGATAGACCCCAAGGCTAAGATACTTACTTTTAGTGATGGTTTGAATCTTGACAAAGCTTGGGAGCTGCATCAATACTTTAAGCATCGCATTAGAACCAGTTTTGGTATTGGTACCAATCTTACCAATGATATGGGTATTACACCGATTAATATTGTGCTGAAATTGGTTGAGTGTAACGGTCAGCCAGTCGCCAAATTGTCTGACAGCCCAGGCAAGACCATGATCAATAACGACACGTATCTTGCCTATCTACGCCAAGTCTTTGAAGTTGACGAACCGGAGTAAGTATTGCTTAGCTGTCTACTTCATCAGATTTAACGTCTTCAGCAAAGGCGGCATCTAATGCTTGTTGTACGGCATTGATGCGTGTCTCGCAGACGCGATACGCCGCAATCGACTCTTCAACCGTGGTCATCAGGTTGTCGATATCGGGCTCGTCTTGTTGCTGTAATTCAGCGGCATTGGTTTTTAGAATGTCATAAGCCGCCTTAAAGGTTTTTGGGGTGGCTTTTTTGCGTCGGCGAGTAGGGGTTGCCATGAGGTTTCCTAATTTTTAGAAGTAAGTATAGTTAAAGAAACATAAAACCGATACGATTGTATTATGGTGCTATTGGTACAAATTTTACTTGCTTGCTATATTCACAGAGGCTGCGAAAAATTTATCCCAGCAGCACTGTAGCGATTTAAACATACTTTGACTATAGATGGATAATCGTAAGGTGTTATTGTGTGGTTAAGTGGTGGTGTTTGATATTTCAGTCGCTTTTTGATCTGTATGGATATCAATAATCTGCGCTTTTGCTTTGCCATCTTTTAGGACAATATGCACAGTTTGTTCAGGGTACAGCTGGTTACTACTGGTTAGTATTTGTTTGTCTTTATTATCAGTCAGCATGGTATAGCCTTGTTTCAGCACGCGAGATGGTCGATGTAACAGCACAATGTCACGTAGATGCTCACTGTTGCGTTGTGCTTGTATTAAGGTCTGCTGAGCACTTTTTATAATGGCTTTTTGATAGTCTTGACTATAAGTCGATGCGATTACTAGTTGCTGATGCGCCGCGTCTTTGATTTTTTCTCGCAGATCATTTGTCAATCTGACGGCTTGCTTTACTTGGCGTTGGGCGCTTTGCTGAATATTGCGCCATGCATAATCGCTGTCTTTTCGCAGTGACGTGAGCTGTCCAATCGTTTGTGACTGTACTTGGCTTAACTGGCGTGCGGTTTGTTGCTCAGCGATGTTTAATTGCCGCTGTGCTGCTTGCTTGATTTGCGCTTGATACTGTAGCGTCTGAGAGACCAGTTGCGCCAAATGACTGCCAATCGCAGCGATGACTTTAGAGGGTGTGTCAAAGCTTGTGTGCGCGACCTCATCTAAGATAGTTTTGTCACGTTCATGCCCAATGCCTACCCAAACAGGAATAGGCTGCTCAGCCACTAAAGCAGCCAGCTCATAGTCGTTTAGATAAGCCAAGTCACCAACGGCACCGCCACCACGAATAATCACTAATAAATCTGGCAGGCGCTGATACGTGTCGTAAAACTGCTGCTGAGCATTGACGATGGCTTGGCGAATTTCGGCAGGCGCATGATTGCCTTGAAAAGTAGCGTTATGGTAATGGAAATGACAGGCATCTGTACTGGCTAGACGATCTGCATCTGCTTGAAAATCTCCCAATCCGGCAGCCTTTTCAGGCGCAATTACAAGCACGTGCTCGATATCGAATGGGACGGGAAGTTGCTGATTGAGGTGCAATAACCCTTCACCTGTTAAGCGATCGACCATTTCCGCATATTGCCGTGCCAAGTCGCCTAACGTGTAGCTAGGGTCAATGTCCTCAATGGTGAGCGAAAAACCATATTGCGCATGAAAACCTGCCGATACTTTTAGTAATACTGTCAAATCACGGTCAAGCGGCATGCCTGTTGCGCGCTCAAATTTCGCCAATACACGCGCCGCTTTAAAGCGCCAAAGGTTGCCACGGCAGCTGGCGATTACTTTGCCGTCTTCATCTTTTTCTGCGAGTTCAAAATAATAATGTCCGCCTTTGCTAGACAGGTTACGAATTTCTGCTTTTACCCATACTCGGTGATTAAAGGTTTGTTTGATTACCATATCAACCGCTGATAAATAATCGCTCAGACGCAAGACGGTATCTTCCAAATTACCTTCAAGGTCATTTTCTTGTTCAGCCAGTTCGGCTTCTAAAGTTGCCAAATCTTTAGCAGGCGTTATTACCTTAGATTGTTTAGAATGTGAGAGATTAGGTTTACGCATAATTAGAGGACCAAAGGTGATGAAAGCTGCAAGACTGACTGCCTATATTGCTTCGAATACAGTATTAAACCGAATACAGTTTAATTATATAGTCAGAGAACTACTAAATTTCTTTGACTATTTGATGATAGGTATAAAAAATTCGATATCGTAGTTTACCCCAAAAGCGCACATACAAAAAGAGAAGCCAGCAGTTCTGCGATAAGAATAATATATCAACTTTATCGCAGAACTGCTGGTTAAATGCTAACTGGTCATTATTTTTTGATCGATGCTAGGGCGTGTCCTAGTTTTATTGGCAACGGAAGTTAATCATGTATTCATAATCATCATCACGTGATAAATCTGGTGTGCCAGTGCCAAGTACTGAACCAACGACCGCACCAACTTGTCCAACCATGCGACCTGTACGTTCATTTAAGATACCATTATATGTTACCGTATCATCAACGATAATCACTTGCTTGCTTCGGCAAGTTTTTTGCGCATTGTCTAGCGCAATCTGCTGTGCATTCACTTTAGTATCGGCAATACCCGTGGTTTCATAAATAGAATCAGCACGCTGTATGACAGGTGCAGAAGGTGTGGTGCTTTGACAAGCGCTCAAGGCGATGACAGCGGCCATCGTTGCAGTTAAGGTTGCCGTTTTATTGAAAGTATTCATAAGTGGTTTTCAATCCCTGTCAGTCGAACATAAGTATCAATTTTAAGTAGACATTGTATGAGCATCACATCAAGCTAATGTACTACTCAATAACTAGTATGCTACTCAACAACTGTCATAAATTTAACCTATTCATCGTTTGTCTGTCTAGGCAGTTCTTGTTTGCTATATTACAGTGATATTACATACACCCCTTATCTTTTGATACGACAGATATCAAAACCTACTGAGATTACTGATACTTATAGGATGGCATTCATTTATCAATCGCTAGAATTTCAAAAAATCTATGTTTGTACACAGCAAATCACTTGAAATAAAAACCATATCTAGGATAATTGATCTATTCATTCTCAATTATTAAGTAATGTTATGCAATTGATTCCCGCTCCTGCTGGCGTGCTCGAAGTTGATGCACTATGGCAACAAGGCAACCCTAACGATCCGAATACTGATACAGTGGCTCTGCTTTGCCATCCCAATCCGCTATTTGACGGAACGATGAATAATAAAGTAGTCACGACCATGTACCGTTTTGCCCGTGACAATGGTATGCATGTGGTACGTTTCAACTTTCGCGGTGTAGGACAGTCAACGGGTGAGCATGATTATGCTGAAGGCGAGATAGTTGATGCAATGACCGTGCTACAATGGATCGCGGAACAGACCAACGTCCGAAAATTATGGCTTGGTGGTTTTTCTTTTGGCGGTTATGTGACAGCACGTGTGGCTGAGCAAGTGATCGAAGCCTCTCATGTATGGGGACTAAGCGATTTTGAAGTATCGAGAATCGCACTTATCGCGCCATCGATCGAAAAAAATGACAGCAGTGACCTGAGTTTACCAACTGACAAAACTTTTGAGATTTATGGCAATGCAGATGAAGTCATCGACCCTGACAATATGCAGGCATTCGCTGAACGATTGGGTATAGCTGTTAGCGTTGTAGATGGCGCTGGTCACTTTTTTCATGGACGTTTGTCAGAATTGAAAGGTTTGTTAGAAAAGCATAGCATTTAAGAATTTTACTTTACAGCATGTAAGGATTTTACTTGAATGTAGTCCTGTAAAATTTATCTATTATTTTAATATTTATTTAGGGTGTGTCATCAATTAGATCGTGAGGCTTAAAATGAGAAAAATTGTAGATAAACAAGGCAGAAATTGCCGTTAATATGAACATATTGACAAAATTTCTAACGATGTTTAGCAAAATTTAGCCATTTTAAGACCACTAAATGTATTCATGTGCTAATTGATGATACGCTCTAGCCTAATGATGAGTCGTATTATGAGTTTATCTCCATTACAACGTTACGAGCAAGCCGTCAGTACCGATGATTTTACTCGAGATGAGCAACAATTTCAGGCCATGAGTTATCTGGATGAGATGTATCATCAGCTCGTCAATACTGCGCCACCAAAGAAAGGGTTTTTTAGCTTTTTAAAGTCCAAGCCTACAGCACCAAAAGGCTTGTATATGTGGGGCGGGGTAGGTCGAGGTAAAACATGGATGATGGACATGTTTTATGATTCATTGACTCTTGATCGCAAGATGCGCCTGCATTTCCACCATTTTATGCAGCGCGTACATCAAGAGCTACACAAGCTAAAAGGTGAGAGCGACCCTTTAGAAAAAGTGGCAGATATTATCTATGAAGAGGCGACCATCATTTGTTTTGATGAATTTTTTGTGTCTAACGTTTCTGACGCCATGATTTTGGGTGATTTGTTCACCATGCTTTTCAACCGTGGTATTACGCTAGTCGCGACCTCGAATATCGAGCCGGCAGGACTGTATAAAGATGGCATACACCGCGACCGTTTTTTACCAGCGATTGCTGAAGTTGAAAGCCATACGGTGGTGATGAACATCGACTCTGGTATTGATTATCGTTTGCGTGTATTACAGCAGGCGGAGCTATACAAATCGCCGAGGACCAAAGCCAATCACCATTGGTTAGCTAACCGTTTTGCCAGTTTGTCTAATAACCAAAAAATCAGTAATGAGCCAATTACTATTAATGGACGAGAAATAAAAATCAATGCTCGTACCGAAGATATTCTATTTTGTGATTTCCGTCACTTGTGCATGGAGCCACGTTCAGCATCTGACTTTATCGAAATCGCTAAACAGTTCAGCACCGTATTGGTTAATGCTGTGCCTGCATTAGAGGATGATACTTACCGTGATCCAACGCGTCGCTTTATTTATCTAGTCGATGAATTTTATGATCGCCGCGTAAAACTCTTGGTACGCGCAGAGCAATCCATTTTGGAGTTGTATCAAGGACAGAAGCTGGCATTTGAGATTGAGCGTACACGTTCGCGCTTGCTTGAAATGCAGTCAGAAGATTATTTGCGAATGGAGCATCGTGTCGAAGTTGATCCAACATAAAAATAGCAGTTTTTGAATAAAAAATAATAACAAATAACCCCACTCTCAACTTCGAAAGTGATTGAAAAAAGAAGAGCACCTCACTAATCTATTGTTTTCGACCAAGAATACAATGGAGTTGTGAGATGCCCATAGACGAATTTATCATCAATATCTATTTAATGGTAGAGCAATATTACAAAATAGTCGTCACCAAACCCTTGCGAAGTGCAGGTTACGCGCCAAAGTTGAGTGATCCTGAGATCATTTGCATGGAGATGGTCGGTGAATTTTTACACCTTGATCAAGACAAACAGATTTGGCAATACTTTACCCAGCATTGGCAAGACTGGTTTCCAGCCATCGGCTCATACCCTAACTTCGCAAAGCACTGCGCCAATCTGTGGCAAGTCAAACAGCAGATACAAGATAAAGTCAGTCAAATTGAAGGCCGTGACAACATTCATTTTATGGATGGCTTTCCGATACCCGTCTGTCATTATGGACGCGCTTATCGGCATAAAAACTATCAAGACTTAGCGGCTTTTAGCTACTGTGCGGCTAAGCAAGAGAGATACTATGGCTTTGAGGGACATTTGCTTGTTAACTTATCGGGCATGATTAAAGGCTTTACCGTTGCCCCTGCCAATGTTGATGAAAGAGCGGTTGCGCCTGATATTACTGACCATATCCATGGTTTGCTCGGCGCTGATAAAGGGTATATCAGCCCTAGTCTGACATCGTACTACGACGCTCAAGGAGTGGATTTACAAACGCCACTCAGAGCCAACATGAAAGAGGATAGACCCAAACCTGTGGTAAGACGGCTAATGAAAGCTCGCCGTATCGTTGAAACAGTCATTGGTCAGCTATCAGAACGATTTAATATACAAAAGGTACGAGCAAGAGATTTATGGCATTTGTCTCATCGATTGATTCGTAAAATTCTGTCACATAATCTATGCTTTGTACTCAACAAAAAACTTGGTAATCCGCCTCTTCAGTTTGATTTGCTTATTTCAAGTTGAGAGTGGGGTAACAAATAAGGAGTAGCAATGACTACATCAGACAACAATGATAAAAAACTGTCTATCAAAGACGTGACCACTGACAGTATGCCGATTACTAGTGAAGAAATGATTGGCTGGATCAACTCAAGACGCAGTATGGGTAATCTGGATGCACCAGCACCCACTTATGCACAAGTTAAAACAGCGATTGAATGTGCGACCACAGCACCAGATCATAAGAAGCTACAGCCCTGGCGTTTTGTTGTGACACAAGGTGATGCGCGTCATGAATTGGGTCGTGTATTGGCTCGAGCGGCCCAAGAAAAAGCGATACAAGAAGGAGAGGTGTTGTCTGAAAAAGACATTGAAAAAACTGTTAATATACCGTTGCGTGCGCCAATGATTATTACAGTAGTCACTAAAATGCAAGCGCACCAAAAAGTTCCGCCTTTTGAGCAAATACTCAGTACTGGTGCTGCTGTACAAAATCTTATTTTGGCTCTTAAAGCGCAAGGATATAGTACCGTATGGCGTACTGGTCTATTGTGTAACGAACCAGCGGTGAAAGCCTATTTTGATGTTGGCTCAAATGATTATGTAACGGCCTTTGTTTATACTGGTACCAGTCCTGCAGATGAAGCCACACGTAAAGCAACTGATATTGAGCCATTAGTAAGGTTTGAGTCATAATGCCTTTGAGTACTTTTTGTTTAATAACGTTATCATTTAAATAGACAGTCAGTCTCAGCAGCTAAAAATACCCAAGCCATGACAAGTTCTATTAATGATCGGCCAGTCAACACGGATACAAGAATATGACCAGTTCTAATGATAGCAATAAAAAAACCACTAACGATAACAGCGCCACCGATAACCATACGCCTGAAAAGCAAAACAGTCTGTTGGCAGGTATTATCGAGCGTGCGGCCAAATCAGGTATTGGCCGTAAGAAGCTAAATCCTAGTGCAGTAGAGGCAGCAGTCGCAAAAAATATGGCAGAGATTCATAGCAATCCTACCAAGCTGCGTTTGGCATTTTTGGGCGGTGGTAGTTTTGGTACGGCAATGGCAAACTTAGCCGCACGAAACGGTTGTGATACCACGCTATGGGTGCGTAATAAGCGCACCGTAAAAGCAATGGCAAAAACTCAGACCAATAAAAAATACTTGCCAGGTTATAAGCTGGATGATCGCTTAAAGTATAGTCATGATTTGGCAGCATCGGTCAAAGACAAAGACATTATCTTTATTGCAGTGCCAGGTTTGGCATTCCGAGAGACCTTAAAAAATATCGCGCCATTTATCAGTGGACAGTCGATTGTGTCATTAACCAAAGGGATGGAAAAAGACACCTTTGCAATGATGAGTGACATTATTAAAGATGTATTGCCAGAAGTGAATTTCGGTGTCATGTCAGGGCCGAACCTAGCGATAGAAATCATGAAAAACATGCCGTCGGCGACAGTTATCGCTAGTGAATCTGAGCCTTTGCGCCATGCTGTTCAGGCTGCACTACACAGTGCGTTCTTTCGAGTGTTTGCCAGTGATGATGTCAAAGGCGTAGAGCTAGGCGGTGCACTCAAAAACATCTATGCAATTGCGATGGGTATGGCAGCGGCGTACGATGTCGGCGAAAACACCAAGGCCATGATATTGACCCGTGGTTTGGCAGAAATGAGTCGTTTTGGTGTGGAAGCAGGTGCCAATCCACTCACGTTTTTAGGATTGTCAGGCGTCGGCGATCTGTATGCCACTTGTAGCTCAGAGCTGAGTCGCAACTACCGCGTGGGCAATATGCTCGGTCGGGGTATGAGTATTGATGCAGCAGTCAAAAAACTGGGCCAGACAGCCGAAGGGGTTAATACCATTCAGCAAGTGCATGAGAAAGCCACTAAGCAAGGTATTTATATGCCTATTACTCATGCGCTTTACGCCGTCATCTACGAAGACAAAGCAGCATTAGGTGTAGCGTTACATCTCATGGAAGCAGGGTTCCGAAGTGACGTTGAGTTTGTGATGGCGCATGATCATAGCAATGCAGCATTGACTGAACAAATGAAGACGTCGAGCGATGAAGATATAAGTGGTAATACTGATGGTCAGTAAAGCACTGTATATTAAATTAAGGCACTGTTTTTAGGTGGGTTATTCTGAGCATAACATCATAATGATAGTGCAGTAAGGAAGCGTATGAAAATTATATTAGTACGTCATGGTCAAGCAGAAGATGAGTCACGTCCTGATAGTGCTCGCCAGTTGACTGATTTTGGTCGACAGCAAGTGGCACAGACGGCAGAGTATGTGACGACTTATTACAGCCCTGATTATTTCGTTGTCAGTCCTTATGACAGAGCACAACAAACATTAGCGGAGTTTCAGTTACGCGCGCAAACCGTGTCGTCGGTTGTGCAGGACAATATCACGCCTGCTGATGATGCGCGACAGGCACTGATAGATATTGGCAATATTGATGCTGAATGTTTGGTTGTTGTGTGTCACATGTCTATCGTTGCTTATATTGCTGGCTTGCTAACGGGTGATTATCCCGAGTCGTTTTCTTTAGCAGAAGCAAGGGTATTTGAGATGGATTTTGTGATGGCTGGTATGGCAAAGGAGGTTGACCGTTTTGTACCAGATCAACCTTATTAGGGTCTGTTGAACATTCAAATATTAGGACTGCTGATCGCTAAAATTGCACCAAACTAGGCGCAAGTCGACGATAATGTCGAGACCTTGGCTAGGATTGCAACAACGTTTGGGGTGATTTTAGCCTCAGCCTTTCAGGGCAGTGCTATTTTTTGCCAATATATGGCGAAATTGTTTAACCTAGAATGACTAGGTCTCAAAAATTTCACTGCATATTGTCTAAAAAATAGTCACTGCCAGTACCACATTTGAATGTTCAACAGACCCTAATCGTTGCTTAGGACTATCGCTCATACTTTAAAATATATATTGTATTGGATTTAAGTATATTCTATCGCTTGTTTGCTGTACCTGCTGGAGATAACCTTATTGAAAAACGGTCGGTTTGGCACAATTAAGTAATTATTAGCCACTGCCACATATAGGGTTTTACAATGAATGACTTTCCTAATCACAACAGGGATGAGCGGCTTCGTACACAGACGAATACTGCTGATAATGATAATTATGAACCTCTACCGCAAAGACATCATAATATGACGAGTAACAATGTGAATGATAATATGAGCGCTGATAAGCGCAGTTCTCTCACCACTTATAACCACATTACTTATTTTTTATATGTGGTCAGCTATTTTACAGCAGGGCTGCTTTGGATTTTGCCAATTGTGATGAACTATGCCAAGCGTCATGACGCTGATGGCACTTGGTTGGCGACGCATTTTGATTGGCAGATTAAGACTTTTTGGTACAGTGTCGTTTGGTTTGTAATCGGTATAGTCATCATAACATTTGCCTTGGGTGGCTTTGGTGTCAGTATTTTAGCTGATAGTAGCCATACCGCTATTGGTTCATTGCTATTGGCTGGATTTGGTTTGCTGATTATGACATTTACTTTTATTTGGCATCTATATCGTATTGTTCGTGGCTGGATAGCATTGACTGATAGTCGTCCTGTGCCTTAATAACCCTTGTTTTGCCATTCATCTATAGATGCTACCGTTTCATGAAATTTTCCGCATGAAACTTTGCTCTTATTTCTGTTAAGCTGATATAATCGCAGCGCTCGATTTTATTCGCACTTTCCACTCACTATTTCTTTTTAGCAGGGTCTGTCATTACTATGTCTTATGCCTTACTTCGTCCTTTTTTGTTTAAGATGGATCCCGAACACGCCCACGAGATGACCTTGTCTTTACTGGATAAAGCTCATACAGCACGTGTTTTAGGTTTGGTGTATGGCCAGTCGATGCAGCCAACAGACTGCATGGGGTTGCAGTTTGCCAACCCAGTTGGTTTAGCTGCGGGACTGGACAAAAATGGCGACTATATTGATGCGTTGGCTGAGCTGGGTTTTGGTTTTATAGAAGTGGGTACGGTTACCCCAAGGCCTCAGATAGGTAACGATAAGCCAAGATTGTTTAGAATAAAACAGGCAGATGCCATTATTAACCGTATGGGTTTTAATAATCAAGGTGTCGATTACCTGATCGAAAATGTTAAACGTTGCAAGTATAAAGGTAATATCGGTATTAATATTGGTAAGAATGCTGATACGCCAGTAGAGCAGGCAGCTGATGACTACGTTTATTGCTTAGAGCGTGCCTATCCGCATGCCTCCTATATTACTGTTAACATCTCTTCGCCAAATACTAAAAATTTACGTGACTTACAGAGTGGCGAAGCATTGACTCAGCTTTTAGATACCATCAAAAATCGTCATAGCCAATTGGCGACTGAGTATGGTTTTTATGTACCATTGGTACTGAAAGTTGCTCCTGATTTAGAGCCGTTACAAGTAGACTATATCTCACAGCAGCTGATAGATTTTGAGATTGATGGTTTGATTGCGACAAATACGACTTTGGGTCGCGTTGGTGTAGAGGATTTACGCGATGGAGATCAAGCGGGTGGCCTATCTGGTCGTCCTGTGAGCCATATTAGTACGCAGATTTTACAACAGTTTTCTGATCAGTTAGATGGTAAAGTTGCGTTGATAGGTGTTGGTGGTATTGATAGTGGTGTCAAAGCGGTTAAGAAAATTGAAGCAGGTGCAGACTTGGTACAGCTTTATACAGGTCTAATTTATCGAGGACCTGGCTTGGTACAGTCTTGTATTCAGGCAATCGGCGGCTATTACGATGCTATGGAGAGCTAAGCGACTCGCTAAGGCATTATCGTTTGAATAACCAAAATTATTTGAATAACCAAAAAATTACCTTGTCATACGATTTAAGTAAACACTTGATAAAAATAAATAGGGTATGAGGCACAAAACATGAGTGGTCTAGATATTGTGATTGCTATTGTTGTCTTAGTTGGCTTATGGCGCGGCTTTCAGGCGGGATTGATTAAGACGGCGATAGGTTTAGTTGGTTGGTTGGTTGCGCTTATCGCTGCGACACGTTTGGCAGGCGTGTTTTCACCTCAGCTATCTGGTATTGTACAAAGCCCCGTTTTACAAATGGCCATGGCGTTTGTATTGGTAGTGATTGTTATATTAGCAATCATGCACTTAGTCGCGTTTGTATTTTCGGGCGTACTCAAAACGTTACGTCTAGAAATCATTGATAAGATGGCAGGTGGTGTTCTTGGTGCCGCCAAAAACGTATTGATGGTCTTAGTTGTTTTGAGTGTGAGTGCACCGTTATTGGTACAGATGCCGCAATGGCAAACCTCAATATTGGCGCCCGAACTAATGCCTTACGCACCGATGGGTAAGGCATTGGTTTCAGATGTGCTTGGTATGGCTTGGGATCAAGTTAATCAGTCATAAGATAGTTCTTGAAAAAATAATTTTTGGTCGCAGTTAAGCTCCATAAATCATTCACTATGATTTATGGATACTTGTTTTTTGACAGCCAAAAAGATAAGTAGTTGTTAAATATTTAGTAAATTTTATCAGGTCGGCGGCAAGTGATAGCGCACATTTTTGACAGTGTGTTGCTAAAAACCTTGCCACTATGTAGTACTAATACTAATGTATGGGTAAAAATAGGATATAACTATGTGTGGAGTCGTTGGGGTTGCAGCTCATGAGCCAGTCAATCAGATTCTTTATGATGGCTTAACGATGTTGCAGCATCGTGGACAAGATGCGGCAGGTATCGTAACTTTGCAGGATGGACGACTCTATCTACGTAAAGAAAATGGTATGGTTCGTGACGTTTTCTTGAATCACCATATGATAAAACTGGTCGGTAAGTTCGGTATTGGTCACGTGCGTTATCCAACGGCGGGTACTTCTAGCAGTGCTGAAGCTCAGCCATTTTATGTTAACTCACCTTATGGTATTACGCTTGCACATAATGGTAACTTGACCAATGCTGAAAGCTTGGCCAAATCTTTATACATCGAAGATCGCCGTCATCTGAATACTGACTCAGATTCTGAAGTATTGCTAAATGTCCTTGCTCATGAAATGCAAAATCTAGGCAAAACCAAAGCAACGCCTGCCGATATCTTTGAAGCTGTAACCGCAGTTTATGGTCGCGTTGAAGGTGCTTATGGTGTTGTTGCACTCATTACTGGTCATGGTTTACTTGCTTTTCGTGATCCAAACGGTATCCGCCCGCTCATTTTTGGTAAACGTATGGCACCAAATGGTGGCACCGAATATATGGTTGCTTCAGAGTCAGTGGCATTGACAGGTTCTGGGTTCAGCATCATTCGTGATGTCAAACCTGGCGAAGCTATCTTTATTGATTTGGATCATAAACTACATACTCATCAGTGTGTAGCGCCAAAAGAGTACACTCCTTGTATTTTTGAATATGTCTATTTTGCTCGTCCAGATTCAATCATGGATAATATTTCAGTTTATAAAGCTCGCTTGCGTATGGGTGAAAAGCTAGCAGATAAAATCATGACAGAGTGGGGTGACAATCACGATATTGATGTGGTAATTCCTATCCCAGATACCTCACGTACATCAGCGATGGAATTAGCACTCAAGATGAATGTTAAATACCGTGAAGGGTTTATGAAAAACCGCTATATCGGTCGTACGTTTATCATGCCAGGTCAGCAGCAACGCAAAAAGTCTGTCCGCCAAAAACTCAGTGCGGTACCGTTAGAATTTAGAGGTAAAAACGTACTGTTGGTTGATGACTCTATTGTTCGTGGTACGACCTGTCATGAAATTATCCAGATGGCTCGAGATGCTGGTGCTAATAAAGTATTTTTTGCTAGTGCTGCGCCGCCAGTTAAGTATCCAAACGTTTATGGTATTGATATGCCAGTCCGCAGTGAGCTGATTGCATCAGGCCATACTGTGGAAGAGGTGCGTGAAATAATTGGTGCTGATAGACTGATTTTCCAAGATTTAGATGATTTGATTGATGCGGTAAAAGACACCAAGCATAGTAGAGTTGAAGGTTTTGACTGTGCTGTATTTAATGGTTGTTATATCACCGGCCAGATCAATGAAGCCTATCTTGACCACCTACAAGAGCAACGAAACGATACAGCCAAGACAGGTAAAAGAAGAGTTCAAATAGTTGCTGATACTCCAGTCGATATGATGGGTGTCGAAGAGCAGTAAGTAATAATTGTTCTAAAAAATGGAAGTTAGAAAGCATTCTCAGAAAATAAAAGGCCAGATTCTTACTAGAATCTGGCCTTTTTTATCGTTAAATATAGCGATACTGGCTACATTTTGCGTAGTCTCTATCTGCGTAAGCGTTACACATGGTAGGCTTGTGATTTTGACACAGCCAATCATACCTTTTAGGTTTGATATAATTTAGCCCCATAAGATAACCCCAGTTCGGGATAAGCCACATTGTAACTCATTGATACTATTTACAATGTGGCTACCTGTCCCTGCTGAGGCATATTTTTGATGGTGGGTTTATAGGGAAACCAGCAATAAGCAATTAAACCTGACAGCAAGTTTGTGATAAACCCCGTGACACTACGATGGCGTGAGTGTTCGATTTGGCACAAGTTTTTAAGCTCTCCAAACACCGTTTCAACCAAAGAGCGATGATTGAGTAGTGCCTCATCCATAGGCTCAAGTAATTGGGGTTTCATATTACGCCGAAGTTTGGTTATCAACGTGGTATCATTGTGTTTTGTGAGCCACTCGTTTAGGGCTTTACTGATATAGCCTCTATCCCCAAACACCTTGCCAAACACAGGCGTTGCCATATCCTTAACAGGCACTCTGTCATCCGTATTACCCGCAGTGACTTTAACAGATACAAGCTCGCCCTTATGATTCTTAGATTAACACACCAAGTGCAATGCTAATTAATATTATAGAACGCCTGCATAGGCGTCTTAAACCCTAATCGTTTTCTTGGTCTGTTGTTTAGTTTGTTCTCAATGTCCTGTATTTCATTATCAGAGACTTGTCTAAAGTCACAACCCTTAGGCAAGTACTCTCTGATAAGGCCATTGGTATTCTCGTTGGTTCCTCGCTGCCATGACGCATAAGCATCGGCAAAGAAGAAAGGGCTAAAGAGCTTTTGTTTCACCTTCTTATGCTGAGCAAACTCTTTACCATTGTCAGAGGTAATGGTCTTAACCTGCAACCTCACTGGCGCTAAGAGTTCTATCATTGCCTCTGATACTTGCTGTGCTGTTTTATGACCCACACGCTTCATCTTCAATAGCCCCGTTTTACGTTCAACGAGCGTGACAATCGCTTGCTTGTGATGCTGACCGATAACGGTATCCGCTTCCCAATCTCCAATACGTGAGCGTTCTTCAACAATACAAGGGCGCTCATGAATCGAGACTCTGTCATTGATACGACCACGGGTCTCAGCGGTTAGGCGTTTACGGTATGGTTTTCCTTTACGTCTGAGACACTGCCACAATGTACCGCCCTGCCTCTTATCACGCCAAATATAGCGATAAATGCTCATATGACTGATACCAGCATGAACGCCAGATATTTGCTCAGGACTCCAGTTCTCTTTAAGCTTGTCTGTCGCCCATGCCCAGAGGTCAGCCACAATAGTTGTGGCGTTGTTAGCCCGTCTGTCACAAGCCTTGTTATTAGCATGCTTTGCTCGGTAACCTCGTAGGCTTTTATTGCGTCTAAGCTCTCTTGATATGGTACTGGGACTTCTGTTTAACGCCCTCGCTATAAAATTAATACTATGTTTTGCCCCTTTAAGGGCATAAATCTGGTATCGTTCACCTAGGCTTAGATGTGTATAGCTCATGGTTGCAATCTCACTTTGGTCGGTGGATAAAAACTTTGATGCTAGCGCATCTAGGTCTTTTTTTCACCTTGCATTTGGTATTGCACTTCATGTGTTAATCTAAGATTGATAATGGCATGCAGCTTAAAGCCATAGAACCAGCCCATGCTGCTTTTGCCTCGGGTTGCAAGTCCCTTAAAGACTTTATGACGGTAGATACGCTTGTTATGACAAACTGCTATCTTGGTTGAATCAATATAGCTGATACCCGTACAGTCGCCCATCATGCTTTGCAAGTAGCTGCACAGTGGCATGATACTGCGCGGCACAAGCTCTATAAATCGCGAGTAGCTCGGCAGATTTGGAAACGCCCGTTTCATCATGCCAAGCATGTGATGGTAGTAAAACGCCTTAAACTGTCGATACCGCAGTTGATGAAACAGTACCAAGATGGTCATAATCTCTGCTACACTTATCTGGCATGCTCTTAACCTTTGGTGTCCCGTTGCGATTAAATGAGCGTCAAACTCAGGTTTGAATTGCTGATAAAAGTCGTCAATATGGCAGTATAGTTCGGTTAGGTTGTCCATGTAAGAAGTCCTTTTTACTTAAGTGGTCTTGGTAAACTTACTTTAGCAACTTTGGACTTCTTTTTTTATCTTTTTTTGAGCCCTTATCCCGAACTGGGGTTAAGATAGTAAATAACCACAGAAATCCATTAATGGCTGCGATACCGACAATCATACTGACTAATAATTGACGGCTAATATGATAAACAAATAATACCAATATTAGCGCACCAACTTGAGCCATTAGTAAATGTAGCTTTGCACTGTCTAATCCTGTAGTTGCAGATAGATCGTTATAAGATAAGCTGGTTAAAATGAGTAACACCATGACTGATAACGGCAAACTTTCATTCAATCGGTGTAGCCAAGGTGTGTCTAATATTTTTTTTGGTATCAATGTGGGAAGAGCGCGAGTCATGAAAGTAACAGCAGCCATAGCAAACGTTGCAATAATAAGATAGCTACTGCTCATCAATATCTCCTTCCATATTGCTTTTTTCTTTTATGTCTCGCTGTACCCAAAATCCACGCACTAAAATCAGCATCATACAAATACTGATGGCGACCAATAACAACCAATTACTGGTAAACAAAGACGCTACTACTAATGATATTACGGCAATACCTATTGGGAAGTAGCGTTTGATGCTTTGAAATTGTTCATAGGCCAAAATAGCAAACAAACAAACCAAAGCAAAATCCAAGTGAGGTACCAAGTCGCTGAGAGTGCTACCAATCATAACACCGATAGCACCTGCTAAAACCCACCAGCTTTGGTTAAAGAGACTGATTGGCAGTATTAAAGACGGACGTACGGCTTTAGGTAAGCTCGTCATCACTGAAAACGTCTCATCAGTTAGTGCAAATAAGCAATAGGTTTTGGCCAGTTTGTTTTTGGGCAGGTATTGTAATAATGGCATACCATAAAATACGTGGCGTAAATTGATCGCGGCGATATTGGTTGCGATATTGCCAATTGGTAATCCAGCACTTAGCATAGGCAAACATGCATATTGAGCTGCACCAGCATATAATACGATACTGAGCATAATCGTTGCCCATATAGGAATGCCAGCCACTTGAGCCAGTACTCCAAAAGCAATACCCGCAGGTAAGTAACCCATTGCGACAGGCAAGCTTTTTTTAAACCCTTCAACCCAGTCATAGTTGGTTTTATATGTGTTAAGCAATTCGTCTGAATGAGTTGTCACATCAGATCCTAAAAGTAATTTATAGAAAAGGTAGGTAATCTAATTTGTCTTTATAAGAGACAGCTATTTATAAGAGGTAGTCTTCAGTGAAAGACAAGCTTAACTCTCTGGTTGTAGTTTTTCATAGCTGCCACTTTGATGAGCACGGTATAAAAAAATCCCTAAAATGGCCAGTCTGAGGAGTAATAGAGCCCAAATGCTTAGCCAAATACCTGTAATATCCCACTGTTGATAAAGCAGCTCACTCAGTGGGAAGAAAATAGTTGCTAGTATCAATGCGGCATTACGAATGACATTGCCTGCTGTTAAACCAAAAAATATACCATCTAACCAATAAGCGCCAACGCCGACGAGAGGTAGCAATACAGCATAAATATGATACTCATAAGCCAATGTAAAGACAGAATCAATATTGGTCATAAACTGCAAGTAAAAGGGCATGACTAGCCACCATATCGCGCTCAACGTAAGGGCAAGACCATAGCTAACAATACCTGTGCGCTTGACGATAGTACGAAAACCCGTCCAATCACGTCGACCAGCTGCTTGGCCACTTAGTGTCTCGGCAGAGACAGCCACACCATCGAGAGCAAAGGCTGAAATACTCAATACTTGAAGTAAAATAGCATTGGCGGCTAGTATGACATCACCACTTTGTGCAGATAATCGAGTAATCCAAGCAAGGCTCAAAGTTAGGATTAAGGTGCGAATAAAAATATCTTTATTTAATGAAAATAGCCTAAGCATTTTATCTTTTGTGAAATACCGATAGTCTGTAACAAACATAGCCTGCCAAGATATTCGCAAATGCTGACGACTTAACGCTAGTGCCAATATTACACCACACCAAAAAGCAATAGTGGTGCCCAAAGCCACACCCGCCAAACCCATCTGCATCGTAAAAACAAAAAACAACGTCAGAACAATATTAAGTACGGCGATAAATCCTTGTTGGTAGAGCATATAGCGTGTTTTACCTTGACCAGCAAACCACCCTATAAAAGCAAAGTTCATCAACTCAGCGATAACGCCCCAAAACCTTACATCCAAATAAGAGTGTGCAGCACTGCCGCTGTCTGGGTTGGCTGACAAAGCCTGTAAGCCAAAATCAATCAACCAAGGTTTTGCCAACAGTAAAACAACCCCGATAATAAATGCCAGCAATAAAGCACGTTGTAAGATCGACAGTAGGGGGGATGGGCTTAAATTCGCTGTTATATTCCTATTAGAATTATCAGGAAGACTTGCCATCTGCCCTAAGGCTTGTGCTGATAGTCCAGATGAGGCGTACTGTAAAAAGTTAAAACTGACAAGCAATAAAGACAGTAATTGTATCGCCAAACCCATACCAGCAAGCTTTGCCGTATCATTCATATTGCCGACGATCGCGGTATCAATAACGCTCTGTAATGGCATGGCCAGATTGGCCAGTAATACAGGCAGTGCAATAGCAATAATATGCCTATAGCGGGTATCTATGGAGGACAAAGGGTTAGATGGCGTCATCGTCATTTTTGGCTCGTTTATACTAAAAGTACAAAATATTGAGGATAAGGTAATGTGTTTTTTAGAGCAAATACCACTACAAAGATAAAAGCACCTAGACTCACTATTGATGAGTCAGGTGCTTCTATTCAAACGTTATTACTATTATTTATAACGAATTTTACATTTGTTCTAACACTTTAGTCAGCTACTCGTATGATTGAATGATATGAAATCCTGTCTTATTCAAACATTTTTGGATCATCAAAAGTGACGATTTCTTCTTCAAACTCTGGTTTTACTTTTACGATAAAGTCATCACGCGATAGACCCATACGCAAAGGAATTGAACTTGCGATATAAGTGGATGAGTAAGTACCAGCAAGTAGACCAATGAAGAGTGCAACTGAGAACCAGTATAGACCATCACCGCCTAAGAACAGCATGGCTAATACGACTAACAAGACCGTTGAGATGGTCATAATCGTACGGCGCAAGGTTTCGGTCAATGACAAATCGATCGTCTGTTCTGGCGTAATGCCACGAACACGGCGGAAGTTTTCGCGGATACGATCATAGACCACAATCGTGTCGTTCAATGAGTAACCAATCAATGCCAAAATAGCAGCTAAAACAGTTAAGTCGAATGGAAAGCCAAACAAAGCAAATACACCGATGGTGACAATCGCATCATGAAATAGCGATAGCACTGCACCAAGTGATAGTTTGAATTGGAAACGTAGGGCAACATAGCCAAGCATACAGGCCAATGCTAATGCTAATGACATAACGGAGTTTAAATAGACTTCGTTACCCACTTGGCTACCAATAATATTAATATTGCTAATTTCAGCATTGTTATTAGGCAGTGCTAATGCGTTATCAAGGCTATCGTTGAGTCCATCCACACTGTCTGACTGAGGCGGTAAGCGTATTAGTAGCTCTTGAGATGTCCCTAGATACTGTACGACGGCATCATCAAAACCATTGTCAGCTAGGGCATTAACCACGTCAACCTGCTCAACAGATTGCTCATAACGCACATCTGCAGAGACACCACCAGTGAAATCAAGCCCTAAGTTCAACCCATTTACGGCGATAGCAATAATACTACCAATGACCATCAATAAAGACAGAAGCGCCATAGGTTTTTCTATCTTCATAAAAGGAATAATGCGTTGGTTGCCAATGGCTTTGATACCGCCTTCAGCTTGTGCGGCCGCATCATCTTCAGCATCATTGGTTTCTAAGTTAGAAACCGTGGCCTGAGTGTTAGCCAATGCTTGGCTGTCTTTATCAGTGCCTTTTTTACCACTGCGACGAGTTTTACTTTTACTCGATGCCGCTGTGGTAGGGTTATTGGTCTTTGTATTGCTTCCCTTGCCATCACGGCGTGGTTTTTTGCGGCGGCGCGTGTTTGTGCTATTTGCATCACTATTTGAGCCGCCTGAACCATTTCGATCTGGATTGTTCTGTTGTTCTAAAGGGTTATTCTTATCGATCGCCATAGTATTCTCCTAACCGATGCTCAAACGTTTGATAGATTTACGTTTACCGTAAGCAATTTGTACCAGCGCGCGTGTTACTAAAATGGCTGTAAACAGCGAGCTGACAATACCAATAGCTAGCGTAACCGCAAAGCCTTTAATCGGACCAGTACCAATCGCAAATAAGATAAATGCAACCAGTAAAGTGGTGATGTTGGCATCGAAAATACTACTAAAAGCACGGTCAAAACCTGCCACGATTGCTGACTTCGGTCGTACCCCGTTTGCAATCTCTTCACGTATTCGTTCGAAGATCAGTACGTTTGCATCAACTGCCATACCGATGGTCAAGACAATACCAGCAATGCCGGGTAGGGTAAGTGATGAGCCTAAAATAGACATAACAGAGATAATGATAATAACGTTCACTGCCAACGCTATATTAGCGATGACACCAAACAGACGATAGAAGACAATCATAAACGCAAAGACTAGCAAGTAGCCGACTTGCGTAGAAAATAAGCCTTTTTCAATATTGTCTTGACCCAGTGATGGGCCAATAGTGCGCTCTTCTACAAAGTACATAGGTGCAGCAAGCGCACCTGAACGTAGCAATAAAGCAAGCTCAGCGGCTTCAGCACTACTGTCTAATCCAGTAATACGGAAAGATGAGCCTAGGACTGCTTGAATGTTGGCACGGTTAATTATTTTAGTCTCAGCATAAGGCGTTCTGACTTCTGTAGTCTCGCCAGTCTCTGGGTCTTCTTCGTACGTAATTCTTTGCTTGTTTTCGATAAACAGTACCGCCATCTGTTTACCTACAGCGGTACGTGTAGCGTTCTGCATCAGCTTACCACCAGCACTATCTAAGGTGATGCTGACTTCAGGAGATCCACTTTCATCAATACCTGTTTGTGCATTGGTGACTTTGTCACCAGCGACAATCGCCTGACGTTCGAGTAATACAGGAGGGCCATCTAACGTTTCAAATGGGAATGCCTCAGTACCAGCTGGTGGAATACCGCCTGTATAGTTGTCAGCATCGTCAGCGACCATACGGAATTCAAGGTTTGCTGTACGTCCAAGAACACGTTTTGCTTCGGCAGTGTCCTGTACCCCTGGCAATTCTACGACGATGCGGTTAGCGCCTTGAGATTGTACCAAAGCTTCAGTAACGCCAAGCTCAGCAATACGGTTGCGTAGCGTCGTCAAGTTTTGATTGACCGCATAGCTGTTTATCTCGTCTAATGTCGCATCATTATACGCTAAGATTAATGTCGGACCTTGACTGTCAATAGAAGACTGCAAGCTAAACGTGGTGCCCATCGACCCTTGTAAAACGTTTTGTGCACGGTTGCGAGTATCTGTATCAGCGAAATGTATTACCACGCTTTGACCTTCGGTCTTAATGCCTTTGACCGCAACTTTTTCAGCACGCAGCTCGCGCCTCATGTCGCTACTCGCACCAGTTAAACGCTGTTCGAGCGCTTTGTCCATATCGACTTCTAGTACAAAACGTACACCGCCACGTAAATCGAGACCAAGTTTCATCGGTTTTGCACCGATATCACGTAGCCACTGAGGTGTTGTCTGTGCTAGGTTAAGTGCGACTACATAGTTCTCACCTAAGTTCTGACGCAGTACATCTCGGGCTTTTACTTGATCAACAGAGTTGTCAAGACGCACCAGCGCACTGTTGCCCTCAAACGTACCATCGTGGGTATTTAAACCCGCTTCTTCGAGCAAGGTTTGCGACTGTGTTAGTATCTCTTCAGACAGCTGTGTACCTGCTGCTGCACTAGTAATCTGCACAGCAGGTTCGTCAGGGTAGAGGTTAGGAGCAGCATATAGGCCGCAAACCATTAGTACGACGGCAATAATTAGGTATTTCCAAGCGGGATATTGCATAATCACTTCTTTAAGTTGATAAACGACTGGCAACGTAGGCCACAAGTTAGCAGATGGGAAGTTAGCGAACGCAATGATTTAATGCTGTATTTAGTAGCAAACATCATGTGCCATTGCGATCATCCGCGGTGATAGTAAAGCAAATAATACAGAAATGTTTTTATGTAATTATCGGAAGTATCCTTGATAAAAATGCATAAGAACAGCAAACCCAAAAGAGCAAATAAAGACTATTTATAAGTTTATAAAACTGCTTTGCCTCACTACTTTATAGCGAAAAATGACCGTAAATAATATACGGTCATTTTTTAGTCATTACATCACATTTATTGATGATATGACCATCAAACAATCATTAAGAAAAAACGATTAAACGCTTTCGATAGTGCCAGCAGGCAATACTGAAATAACAGATGCACGCTGTACTTTGATATCAGTATTGTTATTTAAGCTAACAACCGCATAATCACCTTCTAAGGCTTTGATACGACCCATTAAACCGCCCGCAAAAATAATTTCGCTGCCAACAGTCAACGCATTGACCATCGCACGATGCTCTTTAGTACGTTTAGATTGTGGACGAATCACCAAGAAGTAAAAAATGGCAAAAAATGCGATTGGTAATAAAAGTTGACCGAACTGTTCCATATCTCTCTCAATAAAATTATAGATAAAAATAAAATTAGACGCATAGTAACAAAAAATCCCAGACTTGGTAACTGTTAATCATAAGCTGAGTGTGTTTTTCTTAAGGTAGGTAGGACCTCGCTAGGTACTATTGCCATTTGTGGTTTAGGATGTGTTGAACCTAGTCTAGTCAATATGAGGTCATAGTAGCGTAATAAAAGGTATCAAAAAATAAAGACTTAAAAATAGTGACTTATTGTGAAAACTTAGCATCAATGCTACTATCAAATGGCAATATTTGGCTGCATTCAGCCCACTGTTTATTGGGATATAATAAATATTATTATTCCTTTTCCTCTTTTCTGTTTAGGTTACCCAATTTGTTCACCACTTTTATGTTTGCACCTCATTTATGTCGTCCACGCGCTTGTCGCAAAGACGAATCTGCAGAACCTCCTCCGACACGCTATTTAAGGCGTATTGGTCGTACTCAGTCAGTATTTGGATTATCGGTACTGATGGCCATACTCATGATGCTATTGCCATATCCTGCTTTTGCAGCTGAGGCATCAGCAGAGCCGACAGCCTTTAATATCTTACTATTGATATTTTTTGTGGTTATTGCTATTGGTATCTCATTTGTCTGTTCCTTAGCTGAATCTTCATTACTCAGTATGACACCGTCTTATATTGCTGACGTTCAAGAAAATAATCCTAAAAAAGCAAATATGCTAAGACAGTTAAAGGTTGATAATATCGACCAGTCATTGGCAGCTATTTTGACATTGAATACAGTGGCCCATACACTGGGTTCTATCGGTGCAGGTGCACAGGCGACGATCGTCTTTGGTAGTGCTTGGTTTGGTCTGTTTTCTGCCATTATGACATTGGCGATTTTATTTTTATCTGAGATTATTCCAAAAACGCTTGGTACGGTTTATTGGCGTCAGTTAAGCGGCATCGTTGCCTATTTCGTCCGTGGCATTATCTTATTGTTGTACCCACTTATTTGGATCTCAGAACGTTTGACAAAACTACTGGTACGCGGCAAAGAACCACAAGCGTTCAGTCGCCGTGAGTTTGCAGCTCTTGCCAGTATTGGTGAAGAATCAGGACAAATTGATCCTTTAGAGTCGCGAATTATCCGTAATTTACTAGCATTTGGTGCTATTAAAGTCGAAGATATCATGACACCACGTTCGGTGATGCTTGCATTTGAAGAAAATAAAACTGTCGCTGAGTTGTTGGTTGATCGTCCAAAGCTAACGTTTTCACGGTTACCTATTTATGATGGTGACTTGGATAATATCACTGGTTTTGTATTAAAAACAGATATGTTATTGGCGAAAGTGAATCATGCTGTAGATAAGCCATTGACCCAGTTTAAGCGTGATATTACTTTTGTATTTTCAAAAATGAAACTATTTGACTTATTAGAATTGATGCTCAAAAATCGTGTACATATTGCGATTACAGTCGGTGAGTATGGTGAAGTCAAAGGCTTGGTTACTTTAGAAGATGTGTTCGAGACATTACTGGGTTTAGAGATTGTGGATGAAATAGATCGCGTCGAAGACATGCAGGCATTGGCACGACAAATGATGGACAGACGAGTAGAGCGTTTGGGTATGAAGCTCAGTGATGATGAACAAGATGAAAACAATAGTTCAGACAGTAAGTTGTAGAATGGACTAGAGTGTGTTTCTATTTTAAAAATGCTGATAAAAATGAGAACATAGAATGAAGCTTAATTGTATCTAGCTGTTTGGATCTTATTTAGATGGGTTGTGGTTAATGTTAAGCTGCTCGCTAGTAAACATAGCCTATCGAGTATTCGCAATAATTACACAGGGTGTCACATAGCTGTGAGATTTGAATGATAGGCTCATCCTATGGTGTAACAACGCTGTCGCTACTACTGAAAAAATAGTAGGGATATATGCAGTAATGACAATGATTGTTGTAAAAAATGGTTGTTGTAAAAACAGTTACATGTATCTTATTAAAGGTAAGCGTGTGAGCAATAGAGCTCGCTTAGTTTGTTTTTTATATAAATATGCATGTGTTTAATGAAATGATAGAAACAGGTTAAGCATCGATATACGACAACAACGAAATAGTATCGCTAAGGATTATCATGAAACGATTATGGGGAAAGAGGCTTTTGGTGCTATTGATGAAAAGTACCAGTGTGGCCGCTGTAGTTGCTGTCGCAAGTTCTGTGAGCATCAGTGCGCAGGCGGCGACCATGACCGAAGCTTTGGTACAGAACTATGCATCAGCGATGAAGTCATCAGCGAACAGCCAAAACGTCACTCAGGTGTCTCGTCTCGTCTCTGATGATGCGCTGATTTCATTGTCTAGAAAGGGTAAGTCTACCAGCTTGGATAAAGATGCCTATTTGAAATTGTTACAAGACAGTTGGAATGACACTTCTAATTATCGCTATGACATCTCTGTAGATAATATTGTCATTACAGGTGATAAAGCCAAAGCAAATGTAACAACCAATGAGAGCTGGGTAAAGGATGGTCGAACAGTCTCTTTTGTCACCACATCAAGAGTGACATTAACGTTATCAACTGGTAACGCGGTACTGCTACGTGCGGTATCACAGATTACGATTAACTAGACTAGTCATTAGGCTGTGTTTTCAAAATGAGGACACACCCTAGCAGTTGAGCCCTGCTTTACGATTGTGTGAATGATTTAGCCATTGAAAATCAAGGCACTGAAAAAGCCACTGAAAATATATCGATATTCAATAAATATACTCAAAATGACCGTCATCATTTATTGATATTCAATGATGGCTGATAATGTGGACGTCTTAATGAGTGATTGGTCAGTTATTTTAGTTGAGAAATTTGGACACGACTAAACTCAACTTATGACTATTATCTTTTTATATTAGCTGGTCTTTACGCTATATTGCATACTATACTATCAAACAATTCTATCTCATCACTTCTTGTCGTTAGGAAACTTTCAATATCATGTCTACTGTACCATCAACCTCTCGTTCATTTATCGCGTTACCATTGACGCTTGCCGTATCAACGTTACTGATTAGTGCTTGTAGCAGTACGTCAACAGTAACAAATAATGGTACAACCAATAGCTCGTCTGTCATTACTAAACCTGCTACCAATCAATCTAGTGCGACGAGTGATGATTATTCGACCGAATTTTTGGATGCAGAAAGTTTGGATGAATTGGCTGACTTATTAGAAGCCACTGATATGACTATGGTAGAAGGTAATAAGCTTGCTATTCAACAATATGGTGATTTATGGAATCGCCTACGTGCTGGTTATCGCATGAATGGTGGTCAACCTATCTATAATCAGCGTATTGAAGGACAAAAGAGCTGGTTTACCAGTAGACAGGATTATCTTAATCGTTTGACGGCACGTGCCAGTCGCTATATTTATCATACCGTACGAGAGGCTGAGCGTCGCAATATTCCGACAGAGCTCGCTTTGTTACCCGTGATTGAGAGTTCGTATGATCCAAGTGGTACTAGTAGCGCCGCCGCCGCAGGTTTATGGCAGTTTATCCCAAGTACTGGTCGTATTTATGGCTTGAATCAAAGCAGTACCTACGATGGTCGCCGTGATGTGATTGAATCAACGCGTGCAGCTTATGATTTCTTGACTGCATTACACAATCAGTTCGGCAGTTGGGAGTTGGCATTAGCTGCTTATAATGCAGGTCCTGGCCGCGTACAAAAGGCTATTGAGGCGAATGAAGCTCAAGGATTACCGACCGATTACTGGTCGCTCAGACTACCTACTGAAACGATGAACTATGTACCACGCTTCTTGGCCGTTGCTGAGATCGTTGCCGATCCTGAACAGTATGGTGTTTATCTACCCGCTATTGCCAACCGTCAGCATTTCCGTAGTGTGCCGGTTAATTATGGCGTTAGCTTGTCTGAAGTAGCGCAATTGACAGGTGTGAGTTATGATGAGTTAGAAAGATTAAATACAGCGCTAACATCTGGAAGAGTGGACACTTCAGGCCCGCAGCGCATTATCATCCCTAATGATGTGAGTCTGAATGTTGATGCGAAATTAAGTGAATTGAGAGGTAATGGCACAGGTAATGTGCTTGCAGCAGCAACGCCAAGCACGACAGAAACCACACCAAGTTATAATAACAAGCCATATTCTGTTTCTTCATTACCATCTACTGGTAATGAATTGGCTGATTATGCTGCAAGTGCCAGCGTACCTCAGCAGACAACGAGTTATATCTCACCATCGACCAGCAGTTCTTCATATGGCAATAGCTCAGCGTCGTCTGAGCCTCCATTGACGACTGAAGAGACCAATAAAATCAATGCTGAGCTCAAAAGTAGTAATAGCCTACCAACCACTTCGGCACAGATCACACCAAACAATACTATTGTACAAGAGCCACCACTAAGCAAAGCAGAGCGTGACTTTATTGCCAATCAAATTCGTAGTAACTCATCTGAAACTGATGTGATTAATGCAGATGGCAATATCAATCTATCCGCTGTACAAACACAGCAGTCTGTTCTAGAAGCTCGTGGTGAAGAGAAGAAGCTAAGTTTTGCCCAGACGCCAGTTAGTAAACCAAAACCAGAAGGCACACGTACAACCTATACAGTCAAGAGTGGTGACACGTTATCTAATATTGCTAGCCGTGCTGGTGTGAGCTGGCGAGATATCGCAGAATGGAACCAAATAGATGCCAATGCCAATCTATTATCGGGTAGTACTTTGTATTTATACAATGCTAAAACCATTGAGCCGCTGAGCAGTGCGAGTAGTAATGTCAAGGAATCAGTAGCGACGACACCTGCTGAGCCTTCTACTAAAACCACTCAATCAAGTACAGCCACTAAAAACTATACAGTAAAATCGGGTGATGGTTTGATTGCCCTTGCGCGTCAGTTCAATATACCAACCACTACGTTAGCCAGTCTTAATGGTATCAGTACGACAGATACTCTGTATGTTGGTCAGACACTTAAAGTACCTGAGAGCGTTGACTTTAAAGCTACGACAAACACTACCAGTAGCTCTAATAACCAAAGCAGCGCAAGTTCAGTCGCGACGACTAACTATAAAGTGAAATCGGGCGAGACTTTGATTGGTATTGCTAATAGTCTTGGTATTACTGCAACAGAGCTTGCTGCGGTGAATAGTAGCTTTGATGCCAACGCTCGGTTGCAGCGTGGTCAAACTATTAAAGTACCAGCTTCCAAAGAGCTTGTAGATCGTCAGCTGAATGATAAGTCAGTCAGCTATAAAGTCAAATCTGGTGATACCTTAACGGGTGTGGCCAAACGTTATAATATTGGTTTGAGTGATTTGGCATCAGCGAACAACCTACAAACCAACTCTAACCTGATACTTGGTCGTACGATTACCATTCCTGCCAGTGGTAGTGTGACTGCTAGTAAAAGCAGTGCTACTAGTAGCAGCAATAATAATACCACGAGTAGTAATGGTCAGAAGCTGAGTAATACCGAAAATTATACCGTCAAATCGGGTGATGGTTTGATTGCCTTAGCACGTAAATTTGGGGTCTCAGTAGCAGACCTAGCAGCAACCAATGGCTTGGCAACTAATGCACAGCTGCAACGTGGGCAAACATTGAAAGTGCCAAAAATGACGGTTAGCTATACGGTTAAGTCAGGAGACAGTTTGATTGGCTTAGCACGTAAATATGATGTATCCACCAAAGAGTTGGCCGATATGAATGATATTGCTGCAGATACTATGCTACAGCGTGGTCAGCGTCTGACAGTGCCGAATCGTTGAGAATAGATTTGCGATGATAGTAATGATCAATCTTGTGAGAACTGCAAAAAAAATCTGCTCTTTATAAGAGCAGATTTTTTATTTTTAAGCCTACCAAGTGTCTTAATATAGTCAAAGAAACATAAAACCGATACGATTGTATTATGGTGCTACTGGTATAAATTTTACTTGCTTGCTGTATTCATAGAGGCTGCGAAAAACTTATCCCAGCAGCACTGTAGCGATTTAAAAGTACTTTGACTATATACGAATTAATGACAGGTTCTCACTCAAATTTATTATGATTAGACCGTTTGAGTTTTAATAGTCTCTAGATAACTTCTGATGTTACTCACATAATGCATCGCTTGACCATAGCGGCTATTAGACGCTCTGTTTTCGGCCAGATATGCATAAACGTTAGCCCAACTTTTATCATCAATTTCTTCGGCTCTTAGCTTGCGCTGAATGCTTTTGATGGCATTGGGGCCCATGTTATAACCTGCTAGTGCAAACCAAATCCGGTCAGATTTTGGTACATCAGAAAACTCATCTTTCATCTGCTCTAAATAACGCGCACCGCCACCGATACTTTGATAAGGATCAACGCGATCCGACACGCCCATTGCTTTGGCAGTGTTATTGGTCAGCATCATTAGACCACGTACACCTGTTGGTGAGACAGCATTGGCATCAAGGTGTGACTCTTGATAGCCCATGGCAACCAATAATTCCCAATCATGATTGTAGTTACGTGCTTGTTCTTCAAAAGAAGACTGGTAGTCGGGCAGCTTTTCTGTCAGGGTTTTTTTGAAATGATCCTGACTATAGGCATCTTTTAGCAAGTTTTGGTTATAAAAAGCTGCCAGCTTTTGTGTGTTTTGTAGTTTAACGCTATCACACAAGAAGTAACTGGCTTTTTCTGACAATGGGTCGGTTGATGAGTTGAATGTCCAACTGACCTTTGGATGCAAGCCATTCTTAGTCAGGCTAGCATCGTAGCCACAACTGACATTGACAGAAGATAAATTATATTTGCTCTTTAGCTGAGTACTGGCTGTTGTTAATGCCATATCCGCAGCTCCTGATCGTAAGGCTTTTAGTGCCGCTTCCTCACTAGCATAGGCCTTTAGATTGACATTTACACCTAGCTCATCGGCATAGCTACGCACCAAATCAAAGCCAAAACCATGTTGAAAGCCATCAGTGGCAAAGTAGGTACTGTCGCCTGGTACAGCAGCGACTGTTAATGTGCGCTCCAACATGACATGGTCATAGGCTGGTACAGGTGCACGCATTATCGTTAAACTCTCAGCAGGTAGTGAGAGAAGGGCGATACTAGAGACTTGTGCCAACTTTTTGGTTCTGGCCAAGCGGGTAGATATGGTAGGGGTAACGGATGAAACGATGTTACTTTCAGTGTTCAGCAGGCGTTTAGATGGACGCAGTAAATAAGAAATACGGCGTTTGGCCCCTTGCGCAGATACTTTTACACGATAAGTAATACGCTGCATGGATGTCTCCTAATTTTAGCCGTCCTACTTACCCAAAAACATGAAGCAAATGCTTGCTAATAGAGGCGCAAGCACCGAAATCATATTTAGACAATGTCATACTTTTTAATTATATAAGTACGATATTGCTTGTTTAATGCTACTGTCGAACTTTAGATACGTTATTTGCATCATTGTCATTGCTTTTGAACCAGTCCGTTATCTGTTTGCGTCAATTTCTAAAAATATAAACGCATATAAAACACCGCAAAGGACGTAAATCGTATGATTCCTTCATGGGTGTTTAGATAAGGCTAACAGCAAAACAGTAGGGTATTAAACATATAGCCAAAGCAGCTCCAAACTGCCTCAACTATAGGTAAGGTCATGAAATAAGCTATTGAAACAAAGCATAGAAGTGAATCAGGAATCTATACGTCTGATTTCTCTACGCCAATATAGGTAGACCATCTACTCTTAAAATAATAAGTGGCAGAGTGAACGGTATCTATATTTTTTGTTCAGCAACAAGGGTCAGCGAATTAACCTAATCGATAGTCAATAGAATACCTATTAACACAGACCATCAATCAGATATCACTAAGCTCTTGTTGCGACACTAAAATAAAGAGACATTATGCAACTAAAATACAATGTTCAATAGACCCTAGACATTGTGAAAACATAATGTACTCTTTGGTCAGTCATTCACTGCTTCGTTGACCGTAATAAGTAGCGAAGTTGTAAAGACTTACCTCATTTAAGCGCCATAACCGGAAGCTATAGTAAATGGGACGCCTCATGACAAGACGCTCTTTGCTCGGGTAGTAATATGAAGATATTTTCTAGATTATTCAAGTGTGGTTAAGGAAATAGCGAGAAAACTTAACAATCAAACGACAGATAATCAAAATACGGCTCTTTTTTGGTGCATTTATTAGCATAAAAATACCGATAAGTCGTTGATTGTAAGAATAATAATCATTATTGTTTTTGGTCTTAACTTAAAAAGCTTAATGTCAAGCAAGCTGTCATGACTGCGATGTTATGCAGGGTTATCAATATCAATAAAGGTCACAGGCACATCAAATTCTTGAGATATGATATGTCCCAATGCTTGAATACCACCACGTTCTGTCGCGTGATGACCACAGGCAAAATAATCAATCCCAAGCTCACGTGCGATATGTGTGGTGCGCTCTGATATCTCACCAGAGATAAAGGCATCGCAGCCCATCAATGCCGCTTGTTCAATCATGTCTTGGGCGCCACCAGTACAGATACCTATCCGTTCTATTAACCTATTACTGGTCTTAGTAGAAGAGTCTGCATGATAATCAGCTGCGATATGTAACGGCGAGCGACCCAATGCTTGAGTGATTTTTGCAATGAGATCGCCAGTGCTTTGGGGCGTGCAAGTAGTAATATTGCCAACTGGATGTGACTCATTGGGATAAAGCGCACCAGTGACAGTCAGCTGCAACGCTTCAGACAACTTGGCATTGTTGCCGATGATAGGGTGTGCGTCAAGCGGTAGGTGATAACCAATCATAGAAATGCCATGTTGCATCAATTTTCGAATGCGTCGACCTTTCATACCAGTGATCGTAGCAGGTTCACCTTTCCAAAAATACCCATGATGTACCATAATAGCATCGGCATTCTCTGCAATGGCCGCATCAATCAAGGCTTCACAGGCAGTCACACCAGTGACGATACGCTTAATAGACTGTCCACCATCTACTTGCAAGCCATTAGGCGCATAATCTTTGAATGCATGGGCTGATAAGTAATCATTGCAAAACTGTGTCAGTGCTTCTGCTGTAATGGACGTATTGGATGTTGGTGTTGAAGTGTCGATAGCTGTCATAGTGAGCCCTTATCATTGTTGCAGTTGTTTGAACAATTGCAACTCATCAATAGTTTTGTATAATGACCATTTTAACATGGTGGTGTAAAAGAGTAGACAAACTGACTAACTGAAATGGTACACGATACGTTACTATTTGGTATTGTTGGCGGTTATAATTTGTGTGTATGAGCTGGCTTGATTGACTAGGCTCTCAGGGCAATGGTCTCTCTTTATCTATTATCGTCTGTTTGCATAAAATTTATAGAGGTTTTATATGTCGTCATCCCGAAGCACCAAAAATAAAGCATCTCTATTAAGGTGGTTACCTTGGGTTTTATTGTTGCTGGTTTTAGCAGCATTTATCTGGTTGTTCACGAGTATGAAAACAACGTCAGAGGCGACGTGGGAGCCACCGAGAAGTACACCAACTGAACAACAAGCATCAGAACCCGTTTCGGATACGCCAGCTCCGATTTCTTCTTATCATGATGCAGTGGCCCGTGCATCACAGTCGGTGGTCAATATCTATACCACGCAAACGGTAGCCGAGCATCCTTATATGAATGATCCAGTGTTGCGCCGTTTTTTTGAGTTCCATAGTGGTCCTTCACAAGAGCAAGGCAATACCAATTTGGGCTCAGGTGTGATTGTATCAGAAGATGGCTATATCGTGACTAATGCCCATGTCATCGAAAAAGCAGATGAGATTACCGTTGCTTTCACCGATGGTCGTAAAAGTCGCGCTAGAATCGTTGGAACCGATCCAGACAGTGATTTGGCGGTTATTAAAGTTGATCTAGATGGGCTGACACCGTTAGGATTCCGCGAAGACCCCATTCGTGTCGGTGATTTGGCACTTGCTATTGGTAATCCATTCGGTGTGGGGCAGACGGTGACCCAAGGTATTATCTCAGCGACTGGTCGTACTGGACTAGGGGTGAATAAGTTTGAAGACTTTATTCAGACTGATGCTGCTATCAACCCCGGTAATTCGGGCGGAGCATTGGTTGATGCTCATGGTGAGCTAGTCGGTATCAATACCGTAATTTTCTCACAGTCTGGTGGCTCTCTAGGTATCGGTTTTGCCATTCCTACCTCTATCGTAGAGCAGGTCATGAATGCCTTAATTAAAGATGGCAAGGTGAGTCGAGGTTGGTTGGGTATTGAGGTGCAGTCGCAGCTTCGTGATCCGACTCAGTTAGAGACATCAACAGGTGTAGAAGTCCTGAATGTCATCGCTCAAGGTCCAGCGGCCAAAAGTGGTCTTAAAGTTGGTGATGTGATTTTGACCATTGATGGAATTGAGATGACTGATGCCAATACGCTCATTCAATATGTGGCTCGAAAGTCGCCTGATACGGCACTTAATGTTCAGGTACTGCGTGATGGTAGTAACAAACAGGTCACGATTAAGCTAGAGCAACGTCCAGAACAAGAGACGCTTGAGCTACCTGTGGTGGCAGAAGGTGAGAGTCTGGGACAACCTTATTTACAACAGGAACAGCCAAACGCACCAATGATGTCAGAAGCAGAGCGTGACCGTATGCGTGAAGAGCTGCTGAAGTTGTTTGAAAACAACGGTGCTCCTCAATAGCAGCATGTTTTTAGAATAGACAAGGTATAGAGTAATACTCAAAAAAGCGCGCTATCGTTTGAGATAGCGCGCTTTTTTGGTTGTAGATAGATAAGGTTGTGAATATCAAACACGCCCTACTTTACGATTGGCTCATGGTTAATATGAATCACCCCTTGCACGCGGCAACAGCAGGGCAGGATTTCGTCTTCGTCAATCATGGCGAGTGGCTCAAACGGATAATCAATGCTGTGTGAGCTGGCAATGCATTTAACGCGGCAACTGCCACAATAGCCTTCGCGGCATTGATAATTGACATCATGCCCAGTACGCAATAGCCCATCGAGCAGACTTTCATTATCATGCAAATAGAACTTTTGCTTACTGGTCATTACCCACGTCATAATTTATCCTATTGGCGTTAATACGAACCTACTCAAAGCGTAGGTTAGCATTCACGCGCTACAGTACTGTTAAAACGTTAAAATAAAGCGTCTAGCGCTTATAGCTCAAAGTCATCAAAATCGCTGTCTGACAAGTCGGAGTCAATCTGACCGACTAAGTATGAGCTGATTTCTGTCTCTTGCGGCGCGACCTGTACGTTGTCAGATGATAGCCAAGTATTGATCCATGGAATTGGGTTTGATTTGGAGTTCGGGAACGCGGCTGGCAAGCCAACGGCTTCCATGCGCAAATTGGTAATATATTCGATATATTGGCACAGAATGTCTTTGTTTAGACCAATCATTGAGCCATCTTGGAATAGATAACCTGCCCATTCTTTTTCTTGCTCAGCAGCCTTACGGAATATTTCAATACTTTCTTCATAACACTCTGCGGCAATCTCGACCATCTCAGGATCGTCACGACCATTACGCATGAGATTAAGCATGTGCTGCGTACCAGTTAGATGCAGGGCTTCGTCACGAGCGATGAGCTTGATAATCTTGGCGTTACCTTCCATCAATTTACGTTCAGCAAAGGCGAATGAGCAGGCAAATGATACGTAAAAGCGGATGGCTTCTAGGACGTTGACGGCAACGATACACAGATACATCTGCTTTTTCAGTGATTTTAGATCGACGGTGATTTGCTCGCCATTGATGTTGTGCGTGCCAGCACCGTACAAGCTATAGAGCTGCGAGTTGCGATATAGCTCATCATAGTATTGGGCAATATCAGAGGCACGCTCTAAAATGTGCTCATTTTGCATGATGTCATCAAAGACAATGTTGGGATCGTTGACGATGTTACGAATGATATGGGTATAGCTGCGAGAGTGAATGGTCTCAGAAAACGACCATGTCTCAATCCATGTTTCTAGTTCAGGGATAGACACCAGCGGCAATAGCACCACGTTTGGACTACGACCTTGAATAGAGTCGAGTAGGGTTTGGTATTTGAGGTTGCTCAAAAATATGTGCTGTTCATGTGAGGACAGATTACTAAAATCGATACGGTCTTTTGATACATCAACTTCTTCTGGACGCCAAAAAAACGACAGCTGTTTTTCGATTAACTGTTCAAAGATAGGGTGCTTTTGTTGATCATAGCGTGCCACGTTGACTGGCTGACCAAAAAACATCGGTTCTTTTAGGGCATTGTTTGGCGTTTGAGAAAAAATTGAGTAGGTCATAAGACTGCCTTTATAATGGATACGGTGATAAATCTGTATGTAAAAATATTAGGTTATAGGGATGGATAGTAGAGTGTTATACACTCTAGTTATAAGTTCTCTAGCGATATTTGTTCTGGTGTCTGTCCATCATTCATATACGCTTTGAATATCTCACTCAGCTCACTATCATCGAGTGCTTCTAATTCATCTAGCGCACTCTTGCGTAGGGTGTCTGCATCAGCGTCTTCTGCTAAATTTTTTATACTTTTTTTGGCTCTCGACGCGGGTTTTTTGGCTGTTTTTGTTGTGCCTTTTTTGGCGACGGCTGCTGTTGGTGCTTCACTGATATCTAACTGCTGACGCACCGCTGCAATATCAACCTCGACTTGTACGATATGCGAGCCACCATCGTCTAGCTCTGAAAATACATTCGGGATAAACAAGCCACCGTCTTTGATGATTGCGGTATATTGCACATGACCTCCGTCGTTTTATTGTTTGTGTATTTCAATGATACGCCCTAAATTAAATACTCCATTTGATGCCTATCAGCGGATTTTCTTCAGCTTTTTGTTGCCAATACATCATCTTCTCATTATCTGCTTCAGTGCCTTTAGCGCTCAACTTTTTATAATACTTTTCTAGCCTATGAATGGCCAAACGACTGCCTTGATCAGCCAAGGCTTCAAGTTTAGGTAGCATGTTTTTGACACAATCAGCATCTGAGCTGTCAAAGTCCTCATCGATCATCATCGCTTCTGTTTCGATTGACCCTGCTTTTATGAGTAAATTAAAAACCTGAGTCGGATCGTCATTTGTCCAAAGCGGATTGGCCTTGCTGATGCCGCCATCTAAGGACATAGCCACACCTAGTATCAGCTCGTCCACATACTCTGGACGGGTAGTTTTATAATATTCAACCAGCTTTTCTAAGTAAGTGATGGCTTGATAGTCATCTTTTGGCACGTATTCGCCTAAGTAGTAATAGCCAAATAGGCTTATCAATTCTTTTACAGCCTCGCTTTGCGATAAAATGTCACCCATTGATAGAGCGCCTAGTATTTGGTCACTGTCTTCAAAATCGTAGTTAGCACCCGTCGGGCTGAAGCTACCAATATCAGCATTCATAAGGTATTCTTCAGCGAACTGACGCTTGAGCTGGATGTATTGGGCAGCTTCCTTATTTACGGTCACGGCAGCGTCACGTTTAATGACAGGATGGCTCAATGTTTCTCTATAGTAGTAGCCACATTGGTCACGTGTATTAACTGCTACTTCTTCATTATTTGTCGTTTCAGCATAACTGCTAGTCGCTAACACTAGCGCTGATAGTAGTAATGAGATTTTAAGGTTTTTCATAAACCATCCTTAGTGTTTTTGATATTGATTTGCTACGCTTTTTTCTCTATGTCTCGTTTTAACAAATAAGCATAACCTTTAGTCGTTACCCAAATTCCTAAAAAGGCAATCAGTGAAACGATGCCTATACTGACAAAAGCGGTGGGTAACACTTTTGGGTGAAATAGGGATATGAATAACTCTTGTTTGTCTTCATCCAGATAAAAGAAGTAAATGAGGACTAACGGTATCCAAGAAAAAGTAATAATGTTAAATATGCTTTTTCGAGCAAATACAAGCTGTTCATGCGCTGTCATCAATCGTTTTTGCTGCTTATAAAATAGGTGAGAGATCAATATCGATATACCGATAGAAATGATGCCTACCAGCCCTCCTGATATACCAAATACATATAACACAGTGATGGTTGTCCAGAATAGGGCGCAAAGCATCAGTGAATATTGTTCTAAAGAAGGTTTCATTCTAGGCATAATATATTCTTTTATAAATTTTAGTGTTGGTTTGCTTAAGACATAGGGTGCATTCAACGTAACCCATAAAATAAACGATATTCGCTCTATGGTTGGCGCGTCGCCAGACTGTCATATACTTTGTTGTTTTCTCTTTTGCCAACTGCTAATACATAAACTACTACCACGTCATCTTTGACGGTATATACCAGACGATAACCTATGGTGCGTAATTTGATTTTATAAGTATTCGTGTGTCCAGAGAGTTTTGACGCAGGCACATGAGGGTTTGATAGTCGCTGCTGTAATTTTTTCTTAAACTGTTGCTGAATACTTGGCGCTATCTTTTTCCACTCTTTTAACGCTAATGGGTGAAACTCAAGACTATAAGTCATCTAAATCGACCTTTATAGGTGTTTGCCCATCATTTGACCGTGCGCTCACGGTTTGGCTGAGTGCCATATCGTCCATCGCTTCCATCATGCGCTCAAACACGTCTGATGACACTAAGTAAGCCACGGGTTTGTTGTGGTTTAAAATAGCAACTGATTCACCATCCGACTGTTTAATCAATGCAGAAGGATTGTTTTTTAGCTCTGAGATACTGGCTGTTTGTGTCGCAAATATTGGTTGCATAACGTATTCTCCGTTAAAATTAAGCTCTAAATATAGGGCTAATTTTAGCATGAAAATCCGGTCTTATTTGTTACTGTGTTCAATTTAAATATTTGGGGTAGCCAATCCCGCCTACCGCTTGTATCTGCTTTGCCCTGACGCAAGAGAAAACCTACGATTTTCTGAGAGCCATCGTCGTCAGCAGGATATCGCTATAGTCGCGGCTAAAAATCCTTGCTAGGGCGTCTTTCTTTTTTCTTAACAACTTTCTATGCTTTAAAGTAGGTTGGTGTCGAGGCACGAGACCCAACGTATTATTCAATTAAAATCGTTGGGTGTCGCAAGCTCCACCCAACCTACGCTTGATTAGCTTTCAAAACAACAATTTAAAAACCTTTTTAGCTTTCTATGCCTTTTACTACTTATCAAAGGCGCAAATTGTCTCATATTATCTGCACTAAATAACTTAAAGCCATCCGCAATAATACTATGAGCTTCACGAACACTATCGTTTAATTTTTCATTCTCTTTGATCACTTTGCTAAGTTCTTTGAGAGTTGTCTTGTCCTCATCAAAATCATTTAAACGATCAAGAGTTGTTTTGTTGTTTAGAATCATGGCTTTAATTTTGATTCTATTAGTAAGATAGTTTAGACCTTTCAAATCACCTAAGTTATCAGAAATGTAGAAAGGATTTTGAACGTCTTTTCCTGTTCTAACCTCTTCAAGCTCAATCTCAGGTTTTGTAGCTCTACGCTGTATTGCAATAATGGAGCTCTTACTATGTTTCATTTGTTCTAACTTGTCGTATAGTCTATCAAGACCTTCAGACTTTATAGCTCTATAAATGCTCTCAATCTTCTTCCAGTCAGTTTCTATTTCATTTAACTTTATATAATTTTCAGCAATACTCAATTTAGCTAACTTTATATTCTCAATTTTGTTTGAGTAATCAATCTCTTTGCTAAGTTTGTTGCTCAAGGACGTAAAGTTTTCTCCAAAATACTTCTTGCCACAGTCATTTCCTAAATTAGTCAACCTACCAGATTCAGTTTCAACAATACATCCAATATTATGAGGTGTGCGACAATTTGATAAACCGCATCTACCCTTATTTGGAAGTTCATATTTATTAATAACTTGCTTTAATTTTTCCTTCTTAGGATCTAATGAGTCAGTATATCCACTCATTTTATAAATATCATCCCAAGTATTAATTCTCAAAAAATGCTTTTTACTAACTGAAATATTCAAATTCTTATCCCTCTTAGCAACTTATACTTAATAGTGCTAAGGTGTCGAAGCACCCTAACACTAAACCATTGAGGTTAGACTAATAACCTATGCTATTTTTCTAGCACTAGCGTGTTCAATGTTTAAGTTTATGTATCCGTTAAGTCCATTTCCTATTCTAGCTAGCTCTATCATTTTGTTAACATGATTAGAACCAGTTATTGAATAGTTATACAGATACATACCACCTTTCTTAAAACGCACAATTATAAAATCGTTACCGACCTCATATGCGCCTATACCAGAGTTACCATCGATATCACGATATTTCTCCATGCTCACTTCTCCTGAGCTGAAACATTTGCGACTATCAATTCACGGTTTATTTGGACAAGGGGTAAGTTTTAAATTAGAATAGCAGCCTGTATGTGGAGTACTACTCTATTTTCTTACCACTTGTGGAAGTCGATAGTCTTAACTCCCTGATATTGAATATTGGCGTATTCAGTATCTCCGATGGCATTGGTGATTTATCATCAATGCCATTTTTATTTTCTTCTATCGTCTATTTCTTGTGCTACCCCCTTATACACACCTTTCATACCACTCATAAATTGACCTGTATTAGCATCTCTCTTAATTGAGTGTTCAGAGTTACTAGGATGCTTAATTTGAGTTCGACCTATCACTGAACCTCTGCGAGTATTACGTCCCGTATTCTTAGCCATGAGCTATTGACCTCTTTGTTTGATTAATTCGAGAAAAATTTACTTTTGTTACCGTGGTTTCACCTCCTTTGTCGACATAAACGTAATTATCACGTTCTCTGTATTTCAACAGAGAACGTGATACCTAAAAAACCCTAAATCTTACATGCACCGCCAGCACAATCATCTTCCATATCCGCTTGGGCATCATTCGCACCATCACGAGTGTTATGGTAGTACAACGTCTTCACACCCATCTTATAAGCGTTTAGCAAGTCTTTTAGCAATATCTTCATCGGTACACGGCCACCAGCATAACGAACAGGGTCGTAGTTAGTATTAGCAGAGATACTTTGATCGACGAATTTCTGCATGATAGCGACCAGCTTTAGGTAACCGTCATTGTTTGGCATTTGCCATAGTAGCTCGTACTGATCTTTTAGCTTATCAATCTCAGGCACGACTTGCTTTAAGATGCCATCTTTTGAGGCTTTGATAGAGACCAGACCACGTGGTGGCTCGATACCGTTGGTCGCGTTGGCGATCTGACTTGAGGTCTCAGACGGCATCAAGGCGGTTAGGGTAGAGTTGCGTAGACCGTGCTCGGTGATCTCGCCACGTAGCGTTTCCCAATCTAGATGTAGCGGCTCTTGGCAGATTTTATCCAAGTCGGCTTTGTACGTATCAATCGGCAAGATACCTTGTGAGTAAGTCGTCTCATTGAACGCAGGGCACGCGCCTTGCTCTTTTGCCAATTTGTTTGAGGCTTTTAAGAGATAGAATTGCAATGCTTCAAACGTTTGATGGGTCAGACCAAGCGCGCTGTCATCAGAGTAGCGTGCGCCATTCTTAGCTAAGTAGTAAGCATAGTTAATCACGCCCACACCGAGCGTACGACGACGCATGCTGCCGTTTTGAGCCGCTTTTACTGGATAGTCTTGATAATCGAGCAGGGCATCAAGCGCACGGACGATTAGCTCAGCTGGCTCTTCGATGTCGCTGACGTTTTCGACTTTACCCAAGTTGACCGCTGATAACGTACAAAGGGCGATTTCGCCTGCTTCGTCATTGATGTTATCCAGTGGCTTAGTCGGTAGGGCGATTTCCATGCATAGGTTTGACTGGCGAATCGGGGCAACGGCCGCGTCAAATGGGCTATGGGTGTTGCAATGGTCGACGTTTTGGATATAGATACGACCCGTGCTGGCGCGCTCTTGCATCATCAGGCTGAACAAGTCAGCAGCTGGGATCTGGCGGCTACGGACGTTAGGATCGTTTTCGTACTTAGTATATAGCGCTTCGAATTTGTCTTGATCTTCAAAGAACGCATCATACAAGCCTGGTGTGTCACCTGGTGAGAACAGCGAGATGTCTTGCCCTTTGATTAGGCGCGTGTACATGGTTTTATTTAACTGCACGCCGTAGTCCATGTGACGCACACGGTTGTCTTCGACACCGCGGTTGTTTTTGAGTACCAGTAACGACTCAACTTCTAAATGCCATAGCGGGTAGAATAGGGTCGCAGCACCACCACGTACGCCACCTTGTGAGCAGCATTTAACCGCAGTTTGGAATAGTTTATAGAATGGGATACAACCAGTATGCTGTGCTTCGCCGCCACGGATAGGGCTACCAAGGGCACGGATACGACCCGCGTTGATGCCGATACCAGCGCGCTGTGACACATAGCGTACGATGGCGCTGGTGGTCGCGTTGATAGAGTCTAGGCTGTCACCACATTCGATGAGTACGCACGAGCTGAACTGACGCGATGGGGTACGCACGCCTGCCATGATAGGCGTTGGCAGTGAGATTTTGAATTGTGAGGTTGCATCGTAAAAGCGTTTTACGAAATCAAGTCGATCCGACTTGTCATACTGGCTAAACAAGCACATACCGACCAGCATATATAAGAACTGCGGGCTTTCAAACACGGTCTTGTTGACACGGTCTTGGACGAGGTACTTACCAGCCATTTGCTCGACAGCGGCATACGCAAGGTTCATATCACGCCAATGATCGAGATATTCTTCTAACTCATCAAACTCAGCACGGCTATAGTCAGCTAGGATATGCTCGTCATACTTGCCAGCATCCGTCAGAGTTTTGACATGATCATACAGATGCGGAGGCGTGAATTTGTTATAAGCAATCTTACGCAAATGGAAGATGGCTAAGCGCGCGGCTAGATATTGATAATCAGGCGTGGTTTCAGAAATCAGGTCAGCAGCAGACTTAATGATGGTTTCGTGAATGTCACGAGTCTTGATGCCTTCATAAAACTGGATGTGCGACTTTAGCTCAACTTGTGAGACCGACACATTGTCCAAATCGTGAGCTGCCCACTCGATTACCTTATGAATTTTATCCAAATCAATAAGTTCTAATCGTCCGTCACGTTTGGTCACTTTGATTTTGTCGATATGTGTCATGCTGGCCTCTATTTTTGGTTGCTTATATTATTCGTCAAACGGTAAAGCCCGCTCAACGTTTTTTATCAAACTACTGCTAAAACTGCGTTGAATAATGGCGTTAGCTACTCTTTTTTAAGGCAAAAAACTGCCGATACCCGTAGTGATGACTAAAATCACTGAGCACTAGATGTAGCGTGTTTATTAATTGGTATACACAATATAGCGGGAATTTTTTGAAAATACTATATTGATTTTATCGAAATTATATGTTGTATCTGGAGAAGATGCTGCTGTTTTATCAGCAACTAAAGGTAGGATAAGGGCTAGCCAAGATTGGTTAAAAAATAAAATATTTTGTAAAAAATAGGTTGCACTTTTATTTTTATATCGTAGCTAAGAAATAGCGATTTATAGCTGTAAAAAGCTGAATAATAAGGGCGAAGATTGTACATCAAACCATAAAAAATCGCCACCCATATATTACTACTGATGAGTGACGATTCGGACGAAAAAGGAGCTATCGTTTTCTAAGCAATCTATAAAACCATGCGGACCGTTTTGGCATTATCCAGTGCGGCATAAAGTGCATTAACTTGCTCAGCAGCAGTTAGGTATAGATTGACGCGGGCTGAGTGAAAACGCCCCGTTCTTGATGGCTTGACTTCGATAGACGCCAAATCGAAATCAGGGAACTGACTACCTAAGATAAGTTTGACTTCGTTCAGCAGGCTCTCATGCTCGCCTTCATGACCAATGATGCTTAATGGGTAGTTCATTGGAAACTCCCAAAGCTCAGGGTTTTGAATATCCGTTTTTTTGCCTTTTATGACACCTTCATTGGGTGTTAAGTCTGTCATCTTCACTGCTTTTTTGGGATCATCACTCATGATGTATGTGCCTCGCTTTTATTAAAATGTTAGCTCCTAAGAGACTTATTGGCTATTTATAGTGGTGCTGATCTTATTATTCAAGTGCAGTCATAAGATACTGCTATGACTTGGAGTTAGAGTAGCCTATATTTTT